>DATIKU010000004.1 GCA_035477215.1 Spirochaetota bacterium
CTTTGCTCCGTTCGGAGGGGGTCTCGTTCATGGTTTCATGATACAGGCCGGCGAAAATGTGGAGCGTTTTATCCTTCGCAAGCGCATCCGCATAAACCTTTTCACTGCCGCGGTAATCGACCATCTTGTCCGCCTTGCCGTGAATAACGAGGAGGGGCATCCTGAGCTCGGAGGCGCGCCGCAGGCATTCCTCCTCCGTGGCGGTGAACTCGGCGTACCAGCGGGACGTCACCCTGTCGTGCACCAGCGGATCGTTAACATAGGCGTCCACCGTCGCGCGATCGTGCGACAGGTCGCCGGCGTCGAGCTCGTTCGACATGGCGAGTGTCGGGATATAGCGCGAGAAGAACATTCCCATCTTTTTCTTCCATTCGGGGACCCTGACGGCGGGCACCAGCCCCGCGGAGGAGAGCACAAGCGCCTTCATGTCGCCCGGATGCGTCAGCGCATACTTCATGGCGATGAGCCCGCCCAGGCTGTGCCCCAGGAGCACCAGGGGAAGCCCGGGGTATTCATCCTTTATCTGGGTGATAAAGACCTTCATGTCCTGAACATACTCCATGAAGGAATCGACGTGGCCGCGGTTACCGCCCGAACGGCCGTGTCCCCGGTGATCGAGCGCGTAAAAGCTCACACCGCCGCCCCGCATCCTCTCGATGAGATTATCATAACGGCCGGAATGCTCGCCCAGGCCGTGTGAGAGAACGACGATCCCCTTCGGCTTCTCGGCCATCCATGTCTGAAAAAATATTTCCATCCCGCCCTTGCCGATAAACGTCCCAGTCCCGTGTTTGTATCCCTTCATCTCAATCCCCCTCCGGATTTCCTGTCATGTAAATCGCCGTGCATCCGCCGGACACGCGGTCAGGCAGGCGGCATGATCGCGCACTCGAGCACTCGTCGCGGAATGAAATCTCCATACAGCAAAGCCTGTGAAAAATCAAACACTTTCCGCCGGCCTATTCCCCGGGATTAAGCAGCTCGGCCATCGCCGCCACCCTGTCGGGAGTCCCGAACGCGATGAGAATGTCACCGGCGAGAATGCGCGTATCGCCGTCGGGATTCGAAAGCACCTCCGCCTCCCTTCGCACGGCGACGACCGCCACCTCGTGGGCCTTCCTCATATTGATTTCGGCGAGCGTCTTTCCGGCCAGCGCCGAGGCCGCCGAAACGCGCAGCGCGGACACCTCTTCGCCGGCCAGGTAACACGAAAGATCACCGCACGATCGGGACGTACCCCGCAGCCCCCGCAACAGCTCGTAGCCGCCGGAACGGATCTCCGCCGCGAAGCGTCGTATTTCGTCGAGAGGGACCAGGTACCTGTTCAGGACGCGGGTGAAAATCTCGACCGATGTTTCGAACTCCTCCGGGATCACCTCGTCGGCGCCGAGGTCGTAGAGCGGCTGCACCTCCTGGAGATAGCGTGTTCGCGCGATGATGTACACATCCGGGTTCGCCTTGCGCGCCACGGCCGCGACCTGCCGCGTCGTCGCCGGATCGGCGATCGCGATGACAAGCACCCTCGCGGCGGCGATGCCCGCGTACTCCAGCACCGCCTCCTGGTCGGCGCTTCCGAAGACGATATGCTCGCCCCGTTCCTGCTCGCTGCGGACCGTGTCGGGATTCATCTCGATTATGAGATACGGGATGGCGGCGATCGAGGCCGCGCGCGCCACGTTCCTGCCGTTGATTCCGTAACCCACGATGATGATGTGACCCGTTTTTTCCCGGAAGGATCCCGGAGGCTCAATCCCGGAAAGGCTGAACAGTCCCGCGCGCAACCTGTCCGGGAGCGGCATACGATTGATAAATTTCGTGATGCGTGTCGAAGCGCCCATAAGGAAGGGCGCGAGTATCATACTGATGACGGTCACCGCAAGAAAGAACTGGCTTATCTCATCCGAAAGCAGCCCCGAGGAGGACCCTGCCCGAATCAGCACAAAAGAAAACTCACCGATGTTGGAGAGCGCGAATCCCGTCAATATGCCGGTGTGGAGGGGCAGTCCGATGAGGATGCATGCTATCACGATAATAATCACTTTTAACGCAACGACACCGATTGCCAGCGAGCTTATGCTCAGGGGATGCTGAAGGAAATAACCGACGTCCAGCAGCATTCCCACGGAGATGAAGAAGAAGCCGGTAAACACATCACGAAATGGCAGGATGGACCCGAGCGCCTGGTGGCTGTACTCCGACTCTGAAATGATAAGCCCCGCGAGAAAAGCCCCGAGGGCGAGCGACAGATCCACCCTGCTGGTAAGCCAGGCGATGGCACCGCAAAGTCCCAGAACACTCAACAGAAAAAGCTCGCGATTTCGGGTACGAGTGACCTGGTACAGGACGGCGGGGACGAACCAGCGCGCGCCGAGCAGCACGAAGGCGATAATGGCCAGAGATTTCAGGAAAAAAATGCCGAGATGAAGACCGGCGTTCTCTTCCACCCCCATCAGGAGAGGGATGGACAACACCATCGGTACCGACATGATATCCTGGAACAGGGAAATCGCCAGGGACGAGCTTCCCGCGGGACCGTCCATCAACCCGCGTTCCTGTAAAATCTTCATCGCTATCGCGGTCGAACTCATGGAGATGACAAAGCCCGCGAACAGGGATTCGGCCCTGCCCACACCGGCGGAAACCGCGACGAGATATACCGCGAGTGTGGTGAGAAATACCTGGAGCGAGCCGCCGACAAGGACCGTTCGACGGGCACGAAGAAGCTTCTTAAGCGAAAACTCAAGACCGATGGTGAACAGGAGCAGAACTACGCCCACCTCGGCGATTATCTCGACCTCATGACTGTAGGAAATCACTCCGAGGAGATAGGGTCCCGCCAGTATTCCCGTAAACAGCAGCCCCACTATCGTCGGAATGTGGAGGCGGAGGCACAGGTACAGCATCACCATGGCGAGCACGATAATGATGACGATTCCAGCCAGCAGGGAAAATGTCATCCTCCAACAAACCTCCGCGTTATCGACTGTCGACATTTAACCGGATATTGGTAAAATTTACAATTACTATCCCATTAATTTCATTCAATAAAACCGACGTAACGTAAAACGTTTGGCATACTCGCCATCATCGCCCCGTTACTCCCGCCATGGACTTCAAGCGCCTGCTTACCAGCACCCTGCTTCGCGCCTGCACGCCGGCCTTCGGAACCTTCGGCTATCACATCGTCGAAGGAATGACATTTTTCGACTCGTTCTACATGACCATCATCACGATCAGCACGGTCGGCTTTGCGCAGATCAATCCCCTCGCCACCCCCGGTCGCTCGAGGAGCTCGAGTGCGACAGGGTGCGCTATCTCGCCATGGACGCAACCAACGAGGACGCGCTTCTGAAGGCCGGCATCATGCAGGCGCGCGGCATCGTTCCCACGGTCGTCGACTTCGCCGGCATCGCACTCATGGACCGCCACCCGCGGCTCTTGATGGAGGAATACCGAATCGCCGACGAATCGCCGCCTGCCGGGAAAACCCCCGTCAAGAGCAACCTGCGAAGGGATTACGGCGTCGTCATCGTGGCGATCGGGAAGACGGGCGGAGAGATGATCTTCAATCCGATGTCCCGGGAGAAGATCGACGAAAACGGTATCCTGGTGATGCCGGGGAAGAAAGACGACCTGGAGCGCATGGATAGCGAGTTGTAATTATTTGGTTGAGCTTTTAAAAACCCTGGAAATTTCCTTTATCAGCACGTCGAGTTTGAAGGGCTTGGGAAGG
>DATIKU010000005.1 GCA_035477215.1 Spirochaetota bacterium
GCGAACATCTCCACCAGCCCGCCATCGAATCCCATCATTGCGCCCTTTTCGTTTCTCGTCTCCGGAAGCCCGTCGGTATAAAGAAACAACCGGTCGCCTACATGGAGCGGCACCGAGACCGCCTTGGTACGCAGCGGCGACCGAACTCCCATCACCATTCCACCGCCGTACGGAAAATCGACGGATCCCCCGGCGCGTACCACGGCAGGCGGCGGGGGGTCGAACATCACCGAAACACAACCGCACCACATGTCATACCTTGCGCTTCGCACGGTATACGCCTTGAACAAGGTGCTCCTGTTTTTGAGAATTTTCAGATGGTACTGATTTCCTCCGGGAGGAAACCGGCGGACATGCCGCCTCGTGGACGGATTGCCGGGAACGATAAATCCTCTCTGTGTTTCGGCACTTGTTGCCATACAAGTAACTATCCTATTAAAGCAAGGCCTCGTGTATCGATGTGGTTGCGCCATGCCACAGTGCAACGCGAAGAACCATACGTCATCACCCGTTTCGACCCAGCCGACATACCAGCCTGCCTGCGGCTTCGCGCCCATGGCCAAACCGGTCCTGGCGAGGATGTCAAGCATCATGCGGGCGATATATCCGTTGACAGGCGCGCCGCTGCGATGCTATACACTGCCCATTGGATACGCCGGACACCGTCAGCTATCGAGGCGGACACTATCGGTTCGGAATGACCTCTATGGAAAAAAAGACCAAACGCCTGAATATACCCCGCGGGGAGTTCGACGAAACGCTCTACCAGGCGATGATAGCGGTGTACCAGTTCGACCGCCTGAAGGTGCTCCTCTTCGGGCTAACCTACCAGGATTCGTACCTGTTGTATTTCCTCAAGAAAAACAAATCCGCAAGGATCGGCGAGATCGCCGACGAACTTTCCATCCACATCAGCACCGCCAGCCGCGCCGTCGACAAGCTCGAGCACCGCAAACTGGTTGCGCGCGCCAAGGACGAAAAGGACCGGCGGAACGTCCTGGTGTCGCTCGCCCCGGCCGGAGAGATGCTCATGCAGGCCTCCGACGACCATTCGTACTATACCCTGCTCAAGGGCCTCGACCAGTTCTCGAACGAGGAGATTATGGTAATCTACAAGGCGGCCGGAAACCTGGGCCGCCTCCTCGGGGTGCGCCCCGGCTCCCGCCAGTAGCCGGCACGATCATCGGCCCCTCCTGACATTTTTTAAAATAATACTTGTATTGATACAAATAATATTTGACAATTCAGCCAATCGCTGACTACATCAGTCATAATTCAAAAACGCATTGTTTGCGCCTTGCAGAAAGTCTTAATACGCGCTTTCCGGTTCTCCATGCCATTGCCCCTTGTTCTCCGTGCATACGGGCGGACGATGCCGTTTTTCAAAAAACGCAACCAGCGCCGGACGAAGGAGATCGCGATGAAAACCATCTACTTCGAAGTCAGCGTCCCGAAGATTCTTCTCACCAAGCTCCTGGCGCCGCTGTTTTCCGGGGTGTATTTCTCACCGCTTTCGCCCGTCCGCTACGCCGAACTGCCCGACCGGCCTCTTCCCGGCGACAACTGGGTGCGCGTGAAGAACAGGCTTGCCGGAATCTGCGGCGTGGACATGGCTCTGTTTTTCGTCCACGCCCATCCGAAGATCACCCTCGCCGCCCTGCCCGGCGTGCCGCGCGCCTTCATGGGGCACGAGCTGGTGGGCAAGGTCGTCGAGACCGGCCGCGGTGTGAAAGACCTTAAGCCCGGCCAGCGCGTCGTATTGCAGAAATATCTTCCCTGCTGTTCGATTAAAGAGATACATCCCTCCTGCCCGCACTGCCGCGAGGGGAACTATGCGCTCTGCGAGAATTTTTCGGAGGGCCCTGCTCTGCCGGCCGACACCGGCGCCGGCTTCGGCGACCACTTCCTCGCGCACCGCTCGCAGCTCATCCGCGTGCCCGATTCCATCTCCGACGGCGCGGCGGTCATGCTCGAGCCGGCGTCGGTGTCGCTGCATGCCGTACTCAAAAGCCCTCCCGCGCGCGGGGACAGGGTGCTGGTTATCGGCGCGGGGGTGATCGGGCAGAACGTCATCCAGTTCGCCCGCGTCTTCCAGCCGAACTGCTCCATCCACGTGCTCGAGAAAGTGCCGTTCAAGAAGGAGCTCGCGCTCTCCATGGGCGCGGACCTCGTCCTCGAGGGCGACCCCTACGAGGCCGTCGCGCGCAATACCGGCGGGCACCTCTACCGCGCCCCGCTGGGGAACAGCACCATCGTCGGCGGCTACGACCGCGTGTACGACTGCGTTGGTTATTCCACGACGATACACGACGGCCTGCGCTGGCTCAAGGCCGGCGGCGACTACGTGCTCATCGGCAACAGCCTGGCCCCGGTCGGCTTCGACCTGACCCCGGTCTGGCAGCAGGAGCTTCGCATGATCGGCGTGAATGCGCACGGAAGCGAGACCATCGGCGGAAAAAAGATGAGCTCGTTCGAGGCGGTGATGGATCTGTATGCGCGTAAAAAGATACGGCTGGAGGAGTTCATCACGCATCGCTTCCCCATTAAAGAGTACAAACGGGCATTCAGGACGATCCGCGGCGGCAGGGAGAAGATTTTAAAAGCTGTTTTCATGATGGACTGATACCGCGGGTTTTCCGCGATATACACCGTTATCTGGAGGACGCCATGCCCCTCACCGAGAAAGAGATAAAGGAACTTTCACAGCACGCCAGGCAGCTCCGCAAGGACATCCTCGACGTGACCTTCTGGGCCGGCGGCGCGCACGTCGGCGGATCGCTCAGCATGGTCGAGATGCTGGTACTGCTCTATTACAAATACCTGAACATCGATCCGAAAAATCCATCCATGGCGGACCGTGACCGCTTCGTGCTCAGCAAGGGGCATGCCGGGGCCGGACTCGCGCCGCTTTTGGCGCGCAGGGGCTATTTCGATTTCGAGCTCATCAAGAGCTTCAACAAGTTCAAGTCGCCCTTCGGCATGCACCTCGACAAGCACAAGGTGACCGGGCTCGACGCCTCCACGGGCTCGCTGGGGCACGGACTGCCCATGGCAGTGGGCCTCGCTCTCGGCGCGCGCCGGCAGTCCATGGCCTGGCGCACCTGGTGCCTGCTGGGCGACGGCGAGTGCAACGAGGGCTCCGTGTGGGAGGCCGCGATGGCCGCGGCGCACTACAGGGTGACGAACCTGGTGACCCTAATCGACCGCAACCGCTTCATGGTGGACGGCGGAACCGAACAGGTCATGGCTCTGGAGCCATTCGCCGACAAGTGGCGATCGTTCGGTTTCGCCGTCAAAGAGGCGAACGGGCATTCATTTGCGGAGCTCTCCGCGGCCTTCGACGCGGCGATCGCGGAAGCTTCGGCGCCCACGGTCATCATCGCCCACACGGTCAAGGGGAAGGGGGTGGACTTCATGGAGAACGACGTCCGCTGGCACTACGGCGGGCTGGACTCGGACATGCTGGAGAAGGCGAAACGGCGCATCGACGCCTGAGTGAACGATCGAACGCGAAACTACCCGCACCGTGCGGGGCGACGACGGAGGACTGCAATGGCTGAAGGCCTTACCTGGAACGTATACGACGCGAACACCATGACCCAGGCCGACATATACGGCGAGGTGCTGTGCAAACTGGGCGAAACGAACGAACGAATCGTCGGACTCTCGGCCGACCTGGCCAGGTCGACGAAGATCGGCGTGTTCGCGGCGAGGTATCCCGACCGCTTCTTCAACGCGGGGATCGCCGAACAGAACATGTTCGGCATGGCGGCGGGGCTCGCCCTGTCGGGCCTCACGCCCTTCGTCTCGACCATGGCCGCCTTCACCACCATGCGGGCGGCCGAGCAGGTGCGCACGGACATCTGCTACCAGAACCTGGACGTCAAGATCATCGCGACACACGGCGGCATCTCCTTCGGGCAGGCGGGCACCACGCACCACTGCACCGAGGACATCGCCATCATGCGCTCGATGGCGAACATGACGGTGATAGTCCCCGCCGACGGAATCGAGTGCGCGAACGCGGTCGTCGCCTGCCTCGAGCGGCCGGGCCCCGTATACATACGCATAGGCCGGGGCTTTGAACAGGCCTGCTACTCCTCAGACGACTACGGCTTCACGATCGGAAAGGCCGTAGAGATCACTGCCGGGAGCGACATCACCCTCATCTGCTGCGGTATAACGGTTCTTCAGGCGAAGGAGGCGGCGCGCCTGCTCCACGAGAGCGACGGCCTGAGCGTGCGGGTGATCAACATGCACACCATCAAGCCCCTCGACACGGAGGTCATCCTGAAAGCAATCGCCGAGACGCGGCGCATCATCACCTTCGAGGACCACAACGTGTACGGCGGCCTCGGAAGCGCCGTGTCCGAGGTGATCGCCGAGAGCGGCAGGGCCTGCGCCTTCAGCCGTGTGGGCATACCCGACTGCTACTCGATTGTCGGCTATCCCGAGGACCTCTACAATTTCTACGGGCTCGACACCGACGGTATCGTAAAAAAAGTGCGCGAGGTGATGAAGCGCGACTTCGAGGAGGAAGAAAACTGGGAGGACGGGTTCTGATATGGCACCGGACAGGAACAGGCTGGCGGCGGAGCTCATCCTGCAGGCGCTCTTCCCCCTGCTGAAAGTCGTGATCAAGGACAGTCCGTCGATCGCGAAAAAATTCGAGGGAGTGACGGCTAAAATCCAGTTCGTGGCGCGTGACCCGGACGGCGACGTGGGCTCTTACCTGTCGTTTACGAACGGCAGTCTCGACGTGGTGCATGGCGTCTGCGAGGCTCCCGACATCGCCTTCGAGTTCAGGACCATCAGGCGGATGGTGGCGATGCTGGGAGGAAAGCCCGCGCTCGTGCGCATCCGCGGTATCCGGAAGATCGGGCTTTTCCTCAAGCTCCTCGCGCTCCTTGCCAGCCTCACGCTCCTCATGCCGACTGCGCGGCCGAAAGACCCCGCCAAACGACGTTTAAAGGTGAAGCTCTCCATCTACATGATGGCCGCCGCACTCAGCCGCTACAACAAGCTCGGCGACCCCGAGATGACCGAGTGGACCGGCAAACAGCCCGAACGCATCTACCAGTTCTCAGTGAGCGGCCAGGACGACATCGCCGCGTATCTGCGCGTTAAAGCGGGCAAGTCCCAGGCGGGGCCGGGCACCTGCACGAGGCGCAAGCCCTTCGTTCATATGAAATTCAGGAGCATCGACGAGGCGCTTCCCATCCTTACCAACGACATCAATATGGTTAAGGCCGTCGAAAAAGGCTACCTGGCGCTCGACGGCTCTCCCGAGTACTCGCGCGACCTCGGCAACTTTCTCATACGTATTCAGTCGCTCGTGATGTGATGGCGCGCCGCGGCCCTGCGGCGGTTCGGTTCCCTTCCGCGACAGGGTCCGCAACGGCGCCGGTTTAATGCCACAGGGAGGACAGCAATGGCCGGATCGAAAAAAATACTCGGAATCACCGGCGCGTTCGGCTATATCGGCAAGCGCCTGCTCAAACGCCTGGAACGGGACACCTCATTCGAGCGCGTCGTCTGTATGGATATCGCCCCTCCCCCGTTCGGACTTCCCGATCGCTTCGAGTACCACCGCTGCGATATACGCGACGGCGCAACGCTTGCCGGCATCATCGACAGCACCGGCGTCGGTACGATGATCCACCTGGCCTTCATCGCTTATCCCACGCGTGACAGCGGTTTCGAGTACGATGTCGACGTGCGCGGCACGGCGAACGTGCTCGAGTCCTGCGCGAAGGCAGGCGTGAAGCGGCTCGTGGTGGCGAGCTCGGACTGCGCCTACGGATTTTTCGAGGGCACGCCCGATTATCTCCCCGAAACGGCGCCCATCCGCTCCACGCCGGGCTTCCCGTACTCGGAGAACAAGGCGACGATCGAGGGGATGATCGCGGACTTCGCCGCGTCGCACCGTTCCTGCGCCGTCGCGGTGCTGCGGCCCTGCATCGTAATGGGCCCCACCTGCAAAAGCACCACGGCGCAGTCCATGCGACAGCCGGTCATCATCGGCGTGCGCGGCTACGACCCCATCATGCAGTTCGTCCACGAGGACGACACCGCCGAGGCCTTTTATCTCGCCGCGGTGAAGGACGTTCGCGGGGCGTTCAACCTCGCTGCCGACGAAGGCATCCGCTATTCGGAGCTCGCGCGCTATCTCGGAAAGAAATACCTCGCACTGCCTCCGAAGCTTATCTACTCGCTGGTCGAAATCCTCTTTCGCCTGCGCCTGGTGCCCTTCGGCAAGTCGCAGATCGACTACATTCGGTATCCGCTTTCCATGGACACAAAAAAGATACGAAAGGAGCTGGGATTCAAGCCGCGCTTCACGACGAGGGAGACGCTGAGGTCGTTTATGGAGGCGGGGTGAGTCCGGGACCCTGATGCTCTCATCCTGCCATTAAATGCGCTCGAACCATCGCGCGATAATTTTCTTGCAATCCATGCGTCGCCCTCCCCACCATTACCCCATGGACCGCTACGCGGCCCGCAGCTGCTTTTCAGAGAGGCCCACATGAGAGCGCATCTCATTCCCGTTCCGTTCGCGCTGATCGGTATCGCCGTGTACTGGCAGGCGCGCTGGACCAACGACATCGCGACCGTCATGGTCGTTCAGCCGCTCATCACGATCCTCTGCATCGCGACGGCCCTTCTCTCTCTTCGCCGCGCGGGCGTCAACCGCCGCCTGACGGCCTTCGTGACCGCCGGGCTCGCCATCGCGCTTTTGGGCGATTTCCTGAACATCGACATGACCGATCCCTTCGTGGTGATGCGCGGGCTCGTCATCGCCGTCATCGCCTACATGACCTACGCGGTCGGCTTCACGATCATCAGCGGCTTCCAGAGGCAAGACCTCTACGTGGGGGCCGCGGCGCTCGTTGTCTACGGCGCGCTCATGTCGTACCTCAAACCATTCCTGGGGGACATGCTCATTCCCGCTCTCATCTACGGGCTGGTGCTTCCCTTCGTCGTGACGCGCGCGGCGTCGACGCTCTTCGGGACGGCGCTCGGACGCGCGCAGGCGGCGCTTCTGACGATCGGCACGCTCATGCTCTATCTCGGCGACATCGAGTTCGCCCTGCACAGCTACGCGAAGATCATGCCCATGATCTTCGGGCCCATCCTCTACTCGGGCGGTCAGCTCGTCATCTCGCTCGCGCCGTCGTATCCGAAAGCGAGCCCGAAAGCCTGAAGGCCGTTACGGGGGACTCCATGAAATCACGCACTCGAAAGAAGATAACGCCTGCCGAGATGAAGGATTTCCTGGCCATGCAGCGCTCCGAGGCCGAGGCGGTCGAAATTTATTCGCGGCTCCCGGGGCCGAAGTCCGAGGACCCCAACGCGAAGGTGCTGGCACGGCTCGCGAAGGAGGAGGAACGCCACTACGCACTGCTCAAAGGATACACCGGGACTGACGTGAAGGCCGGCCGTATCGCCGTGTACCGGATACTCCTCGCAGCGCGGATACTGGGTCCCACCTTTGCGCTCAAGCTCCTCGAGCGCGGCGAGACTCGCGCTGTTAAACAATACTCGCGATATCAGAAGAGGTTTCCCGACGTGGCGGCGATCGCCAAGGATGAGAAGAAGCACGAATACAGGCTCATCGGCCTGCTGCGCGAGGACAAACTGAACTACATGGGCTCGGTCGTGCTGGGGCTCAACGACGCGCTGGTCGAGCTCACCGGGGCGCTGGTGGGATTCAGCTTCGCGCTCTCGAGCACGCGGCTCATCGGTATCATCGGCCTCATCACCGGCATCTCGGCGGCGCTCTCCATGGCGGCTTCTGAGTACCTCTCCACGAAGGCCGAGGGCGGCGACAACAGCGCGGTGAAGGCCTCGGTCTACACTGGAATCGCCTATATCCTGACCGTGGCCGTGCTGGTCGCGCCCTACCTCGTGCTCGACAACCGCTATCTCTCGCTCGGCATCATGTTCGTCTGCGCGCTTGCCATCATCGCGATCTTCAATTACTACTACTCCGTGGTGAAAGACGAATCCTTCCGCGCGCGCTTCGCCGAGATGGCGCTCCTCTCCGGCGGGGTGTCGCTGGTGAGCTTTCTCATCGGCGTCGCGCTCAAGCGCTATACGGGGATCGACATGTAGAAGGAGGGGCGCGGCGCCGGTCGCGGACGCGACGACGAGCAGCACCGCGCAGAGGAGCACGGCGAAAAGCGGGTGTGATGGAGATGCGGGTCCGGGCTGTCTCATGGCGGTTCCGTGTCCGCTCCGCGCATGTCGCGCGGCGCGGTTTCCGGAGTGCGGGGACACGGAAGTCCGTCGGGGCTTGTCATCTATTTGCGAGCAGCGATTTAATCCTTCGACTTGTTGCGCAACTGACAAAAATGTCATCGCGAGGAGGCCGCAGGCTGACGTGGCGATCTCAAAATGTTAAAGGTTTTTACTAAAGAATTAAATGCTTTATGAGATTGCCACGCCCCGATAAGGCCGGGGCTCGCAATGACACTTGGAAAAGCAACCACTCTTTAAATTTCAGATCGAGAGTATCGTTTTTGAGTACCTGCCAGATCTCTTCAGAGTACATATCAAAGTCACAAAATTCATCAATACCGCGTCGAAGGATTTTATATCCGCGTAAAATTCATCGACCCCGGCCAAGCCCCCGCTGAAAATCCGTACCTTTTCGATGGATTCCAGTATCGCGGCGAGAACAAGGCGGTCTTTCTCAGACATAAATGGCCTCTCTCAAAATCATCTCGCGCGCGTAGGGCTTGATATATTTTTCGCGACAGATATCGACATCCCTGCCGAGGTGCTCCATGATATATTGCCGCAATTTGTTTTTAAGATCGTAAAGATTCGGCGTATTGTCCTCGAATTCGACGATAAGGTCTATGTCGCTTTTTTCGGTGGGTGTGTTGCGCGCGAACGATCCGAACAAACCGATGCGTGTAACGTGATACGCATCACGTATATGGGGCTTGTTTTCCTTTAAGAAACGCAGGATATCGTCTCACCGCGGCGACATTGACCCTCCTTCAGGCATTTTGCAAATATACCGGAAAAACAGAAATTGCAAGTGCTTTTTCGATGACCCATCCACCGGTCAATTGCCCGAATAATGATTGACTGCCGCGAATCTCTCCTCACACTCTATTCAATCAACCACCACCGGAGGCGGCCATGGCACAGCACGAAGTGACGAAACCCGTCGAGCTCCTCAACGAGAAGGGGCATATCATCGAGGAGGGCTGGGCGCGCCAGCTCCACTGGAAGTACGACCGCGACAAAATCAAGGCGCCCTGGTTCCGAAAGAAGGAATGGGACTACTACTACGTGCTCTCGCACGAAGGGGAATACGGCATAGGCGTGACGATGTCCGACCTGGGCTACGCGGGCCTGTTCGCCATCGCCTGGATCGATCTTAAAAAGCGCACCAGCACCCAGGTGGACACCATGAGCATTCTTCCCATGGGGAGGACGGGCCTTTCGCCCACCTCGGACAAAGGCGACGTGAGCTTTCGCGACAAAAAGCTCGCGATATCGTACCGCCTGAAGGGGAACGAGCGCATCATCACGCTCGAATGCCCGGGTTTCGAGACTCCCGACGGCAAGCGCGGTCTTTCGGGCGAGATCGCGCTCACGCGCGACCCTGAAATGGACACCATGTGCATCGCCACATCGTGGAGGGAGAACCGAAAGGCTTTTTATCTCAACCAGAAGATCAACTGTATGCCCGCAAAGGGAGCGATCACCATCGGCAAAACGAAATACAAGTTCGATCCGAAAGACTCCTTCGGCGGCCTGGACTGGGGGCGCGGCAACTGGACCTATAAAAACCGCTGGTACTGGGGCTCGGCCTCGGGCCTTCTAAAAAATCAGCCCTTCGGATGGAATATAGGCTATGGCTTCAGCGACCGTTCGCCCGCCTCCGAGAACCTGATCTTCTACAAGAACAGGGCGCACAAACTGGCCGAGGTGACCTTCCACATCGACACCACGAACTACCTGGCCCCGTGGAAGTTTACCTCCGGCGACGGACGCTTCGAAATGGACTTCGAGCCCGTGGTGGATCGCGCCAGCGCCGTCAACATGGGCATCATCAAGTCGGTCCAGCACCAGGTTTTCGGCTACTTTACGGGCACGGTGGTGCTCGACGACGGCAAGACGCTGAAGGTCGACCGCTTTCTGGGATTTGCCGAGGACGTGCTGAACTGGTATTAGAGGGGACTTTACCTTTATGGGGGCCAGGCGTGCCCGGTCCCCATGGAGTTTATTAATTGACAAGCGGGCCCGAGCGAAGCAATGTATTGGCATCACGAACAAAATCCACATCAAACAGAAACTTAAACGGAACTCATCCGTTCTGAAAAAATACCACGCCAGCCGCATTGGCCTGTCCGGCTCCACCGTACGGGACGCGCACAACGACGGCAGCGACGTCGACCTGGTGGCCGACTTTTCAGAGGCCATTTTTTTCGAGTATGTCCACCTCTCGGACGACCTCCCGGCATCCTGAACCGGAGGTCGACCTCGTAACCGTCAATGGCATCAAGCCCCGCATCAAACACCGGGTCCTCGGCGAGGTTGAGTGGATTGAGGGATTATATACTGTATATCGCGGACATCGAGGAAGCGATCGGCAAGATGCAGGCGTATACCCGCGGGCCCGACGAGGATATTTTCCGCAGAGACTCCAAGACCTACGATTCGGTCATCCACAACCTCTTTATAATCGGTGAGGCCGCCGGCAAAATCCCCGCAGATACACGGGAACGCCATCCTTAAATCGACCGGCGGGTGATTATCGGCATGAGGAACGTGATCGCCAACGGGTATTTCAGCATCGATCCGGATATCGTATGGAAAACCGTCTGCGAGGATATCCCGGTGCTTCCGGGCGGGTTCGGGGGTATTAAATAAACCGAGGCGGGGTAAACACCCCTGTCATCCCGGCAAGAGCGCCATCCAGCAGAGGATCGCGATATCATCCGGCATGATCTTCCTGCTCGCCGCCCAGGTGTTGCGCGAGCGCGCCACCCATCGGTCCATTTCATCGGGGTCCATCGCCGCGAGATACGCCTCTTCGCCCGTATCCGACCGAATGAGATTCATTATCTCGTCCATCCGGTCATTGTCCATGAGGATATCGCCCTTCCGGTCGAACAACACCGGATACGCCCGATTTCTATAGCTGAAAAGCGCATAAAGGCCCGGGGTTTTAACCTCGGTTTTTTTATAGCTCTTAATACCATCGGGCAGGTTGCGGAGCGCTTCCAGTTCTTCCGGAGAAAGCGCGGCGAGGTCGTCGATAAACGCGCTCGTCTTCAGCTGATCGGCGTTCTCGATGAACTTGAAAACCTGATCGAGCCCGAGCTCTGCGTCGCCGAAACGGCCGATCGAACGTGCGAGTTCGATCATCTCGAACTCGGAGCCCTTTTCGACCATCACCGGGATGTCCGCGAACGAGCTGAACTCTTTATTGCGCGCGTACAGCCGCTCCTTCCAGTTGAGCGCGTGGCTTATCCTGTTGTTCGCCATGGTCGACGGTATCAGGTTGTAGATATAGACGTCGCGCGGCTCGTGCCAGGGACGGAGAATGCGTCCCATGCGCTGCGCGAGCACCAGCACCGTCCAGGGAAGGTCGAAGTTTATAAGCAGGGGCGCGTCCTGAAAATTGAACCCTTCGGACATGGCGCCGGTCGCAACGAGCACGTCTATCGCGCCGTTTTCTTCGCGCTGTTCCTCTTCGTCGGAAGAGATATCGATGGTGTTGGCCTTGGGCGCGAAGCGGCGCAGTATCCGCTCAATGTCGTCCGGTTTCTTCTCGACCGTAGTCTCTACGGTCCGTCCGGGAGCGTAGCGCTTTACGCAGTCCGCCACGTAACGCGCGGTTTCGCGATAATGGCAGAAGATCACGGTCTTGTCGGCGTTGAATTCATTAAGAATGCCAAGCAGTGCGTTGATCTTGGGGTCGGTGCAAATCCCCGCATCACCCGCGATGACCGGATGCAGGTCGCAGCGCGTCGTGTGAACATATTCCGAGAGCTCCTTCTGGCTGGCGAAGCGGAGCGTGGAAAAACCACCCTCCGCCTGCATTTTACCGAGAAGCGAATCCACCTCTTTAAGGGAAGAGCAGAACTGATGGACGATATGCGCCTCGAAAAGGGGATTGCGGACGCCGCTCGATGCGTCTTCGAAGAGCAAAGCCTCGTCCTCGTCGTACAGAGAGTCCCTGCGGTTGAGGAGTCCGCTGTTCAACAGATCCAGCAATAGATCGTCCATCGGATTTTCGTAGTGCAGGTTGCGGATATGCATCTTCCTTGGGAAAAAGCGCCGCTGGTCCCCCGAAAACAGCACGTAGCGGTTCCCCGTCCCGTCCTCGGAGCTGAAGTATTTGACGACGCTGGGGGCGGTGAGCACCACGCCGGGCGGCATTTCGGAAAGGTCACCGGGTCTTTCAACGCTCCACGGGCGACCGACCTCCATGCCGAGCAGGCCCTCCTCTTTCAGCATATGGGGCAAAATCATGAGCTGGTCGTTGATGTCGTCAACCTTGCGGCTGTACGGCGTGGCCGTCATCAATAGCACGCGTGCCGAGCGGCTGACCGAATCGATAATTCTCCGGTTCTTGATCCGCAAGGCGCCCTGCTTGTCCGCGTTCCTTAGATGATGGCTCTCGTCGAGGATGATGACCGTCTTTCCATCGGCCTGCCTGAGCTCGTGCTCGAGGATGCCGATTTCCTTGTACGTTTTCCAGTCGTCGACCGACAGTATATAATACGAAAACTCGGCGCACGACACCCGCGCCGCGCGCATGGTGCGGTTCCACATGGACTTGAGGCCCGCCGGGCAGAGCACGATGGCCGAGTCGATATCGCCCTTCATCCTGAGATAGGCCACCACGTGCGCCGCCATGATGGTCTTGCCCAGTCCCGTGGAGGCCACCAGCATGCACCCGCCGTACTCCTCGAAATTACGGATGATGCGCGAAACCACGGGGCGCTGGTAGCCCGCCAGTTCCGGAAGCCGACCCCGCGCGGCGTCCGACGGCAGGCCGTAGAGCTCGATGAGCGAGCGCATGTATATGTCGAAGGGCCTATACACAAGAAGCCACTCCCTCAGGCGCTCGAGGAGCTCTTCGGCCACCGGCACGGCCTTCTTGTAATAGGCGTCGAAGCGCTCCACAAAGTAGCGCACGTCGTCGGGATCGGTTACCATAACTCCGGCCTCGCGGCTGGTGACCAGGCCGCTGAAGGTGAAATTGGACGAGCCCACGACAGCATGGCGGCGGTCCGCGATGTACAGCTTGGCGTGATGATAGAGATAGCGCGGGCCGATGGTTGCGGGCCGCCCCCCATCGCCGGCCGAGACCGCCACCTGGAAGAGGCCGCGCTCCAGCGCCGAGCACAGCTCCTCCATTGCGCGGGTGCGCTCCTCGACCGGACCGGCGGCGAGCGCCGTGAAAAACTCGCCGATTGCCTCGGCGATCTTGTCGGCTCCCGTATCCGGGCGCCCCAGGAGCAACCTGACCTCTTTTCCGCGGAGAGTCTCGCGCAGGCACTGGTAGCCCGAGGGCTCGAAATAGGCGGTTGCGATTCGGACGATGCGCGCGCCCTCGAGCGCGCGGCTCACGACTCTAAGCGCGGCGCCACTTCCGTCGAAGTAGCGCAGGTATCTATTATCGATGGAATCCGAAGGCATTTTAATTTCAGCCCTGTTTAACTTTGTCGCACTTGCGTTCGCCGGCTCAACCGTATGGTGCCGCCGGGTGCCGTCAACTGTTTATCGGAGTGGAAACTTGGTTAAGAGGTGAATTCGCGGCCAGTGCATCACACCCATACCAATTGAGCATTGACAATGGATGTACACCATGCGCCAGAAGGGGGACCGGCGGGCGAATGAATGAGCGCATGAGGTTCGAGCCCCCGGATTAATAAAATACCGTATATTTTGCATAAAATCGATGTATACGGTCTCTTCAAAAATAGATTTACAAATTCAATAGCAACATATAATGAATGCACATAATATGTCTCCTGGAATATCCAGAAGATGAAACAGCCGTGCGACATGGTTTAAAGCGATGTAAAAGTTTCCGTTTGCTCGGTTTGTCAAATTACAGTTGGACATAAGACCATTATGATATTGGAAAAATGCAAATCATGTGACAGCCATATTCTTTATCGAGACGGGTTTGTGTTGTGTAAATTCCATAATAGTACCGAGCAGAGAACGACTAAAACCGGAGAAGATAATATAATTTATATAATAGCCTGCCCCGGCGAAGAAGAAACAAAGGATTACAAAAAGATATTCCCCCCTCGCTGGGGGAAATAGTACCGGGACCGTGGGAAAAGACCGAACATCGCATCTTTCAGAGTATGCGGCGGGCGGACCCTGTTACATTACACGAAAAATCCGAGGTGGGGCCAGGGAGTGAAGCGCGCCGCCCCTGGATCATGCGAAATCAGCCCTGACCTGTTGAATTCCATCCCTATCCTCTCTCCTAATCTTCCTTCAGCTCTGTCATTTGCTTGACGAAACCTTCCATAAGATGATACATATCTGAATTGTGACCATCCGGCGGTCACAAAATTTAAAACGCGTATTTCAAATCATTAATGTTATATATGCAGGAGAGGTGTATGAAAAAAGGGATAGTGGCATTAATAGTGAGTGCGGCGGTGTGCGCGACGACATTCATGCCGCCGGCGAACGCGGAGGCCGCCGGTATGAGCGTGGGGGCCAGCACATGGTATTCGGAATGGGAATTTGAATCCCAGGACGGCAGCACAATTAATAGCGAATGGTCGCCGATGTACGGCCCGGTAGTGGGGATTGACTTCGCAAAGGACTGGTCGGTAACGACCGTGTTTCTCACCGGAAATTACAAGTTTGAACCCAGCGGGATTCCGATGTCCATTAATTACCGGAGATACGATTCGGACACCACGCTCAACTACTCCATTTTCAAGTGGCTCAAGGTATTCGGCGGGTTGAAGTACATGCGATACGATGCCCGGGACAGCGGCGTGGTTCCGCCGTTCGGGTCCGCCGATTTTAAACACTATACCTACGGGCCGGGGCTCGGCCTGGGGTTTACGCTCCCCCTTTATGAGTCGCTCTTCGCCCTCGCCAATATTTCGGTAATGCGCCTTCATGGTAAGACGACTGATAATAACATGGCGGACACATACTGTATTGAAACGGGCTACAATGCCGCCGTGTCGCTGGCATACTACATTGATTCCATGTCGACCACCCTCAGTCTCGGGTGGCGCCACCAGTATTTCGAGTCCAATGACCGGAACACTGAAGGAGGGAACTCAAAATTAACGTTCTCCGGCGTCACCCTTGCGGCCGTATATAATTTCAGTCTGGGTTCGGAGGAGTAGGCGTGATGACCTCTGCCACGCTTCGACGGGCTTGGCGCGGCATGTTCCTTAACGACCTCACCCCCCTGCCCCCTCTCCCGCGGGAGAGGGGGCGATTGTAGGGAGTGAACTTTCGGTGCTGGAGTTATACGCTATTTTAAAACGAGGGGCTTACGCCACGAGCGTCATAATCCATAGCCGCTTTCGATAAGATCGACCAGGCGGAAGGTAAAACGGGCCGCG
>DATIKU010000006.1 GCA_035477215.1 Spirochaetota bacterium
CGCGCGCAGCCGCATGATGATACGCGTTGCCGGGGCCTGAGCGTGAACAGGACGGCGCGAAATGGGGGTGCGGGCCGCAGCGGCTCGCCGCGGGCGAACTGCCGCATGCTTGCGGGAAATAATAATTTGACATGCCGCGGAATGTCTGCTAACCGTATGTGTGGTTCTTCCTTCGATGCGGATATGGAGGGTATTGCCCGATGCCGTTAAACAGAATCAAGCTCTATCGGTTTGCGTTCGGTTTTCGCGCTCAGGACCCGTTACAGTTTTCCGCTTTTCCGGGGAGCGCCCTGAGGGGAGGTTTCGGACACGCCCTTTTAAAGGCGGTGTGCCTGGCCGATCCCGCCGCGCCGTCGTGTTCGCCCTGCGCGTTCGCGCCTTCATGCGCGTATGCCGCGGTGTTCGAAAGCCCGAACACAGGGGATGCGGAGATCATGAAAAAGGCGACCCACCGCCCCCATCCCTTCGCGATGGCACCACTCTTCCGGCATCCGGTGTTGTTTGCTGAAGGCGATATCTTCGAAATGGAATTGTCGCTCTTCGGCCGGGGCCTGTCCTACCTCCCCCATTTCATTCATGCGTTCGAACGCCTCGGGCGGATGGGCCTGGGGAGGGGCCGCGCAAAGTTCTTTATTCAGTATGTCCGCAATACGGTGGACGGCGCCGCGGTCTACGACGAACGCACGGGAATCAACCTGGCCGCCGCGAGCCCCGTGCCGGTTTGCGCCGAAACGGTTCCGAAAAAAATAAAAATCAGCTTTATCACGCCATGCCGTATAAGGGAAAACGGCTGCGACCTGCGCGTGCCGGTTCTCTCCTCAATTGTACGAAATATCGCGCGAAAGTACGACACCATCTGCCGATTTTACGGCGATGAGCCGTCCGGGCTCGACAGGGAGACCCTTGCGGAGTCAGCGGTCATGGCCATTATGGAAGGCAAGGAGCTTTCGTGGACGTCCGCGACCAGGTACTCGAAAAGGAAAGCTGCAACAATGAAGCTGGGCGGATTTACGGGCTGGGCCACATACAGCGGCCTTCTGGCGGCCGTGTACCCCCTGCTCAAACTCGGCGAGGTGCTTCAGGTGGGCAAAAACACCTCGTTCGGGTACGGGGCCATCCGTATTGAGGATTGTTCCCGGCCCAGGGATTCCATTTGGAATTTGCGTGCCCTTTTAAAGAGGTCCGGATAATGAACAACGATAATTACGAAGTGCTGTTGGCCGCCCTTCTGCACGACATCGGCAAGTTCAAACAGCGCGCCTGCGGGGGCCGCGAACCCTCGGGCTTTCCCGTGGAGATGGAGGGCATAATTCTGCCCAAGGCGCAGGGCCAGCGCTACAGCCACCGGCACGCGCTGTGGACCTTCCACTTCTTCGAGCGGGAATTTGCCGGCGTGGACCTTCCGCGCGGCCTCGACCGCAACCGCATCCGCGACCTTGCATCCCGCCACCACAACTCGTCGAACGAGTACGAGCGTTTCATCGAGCGGGCCGACAGGCTCTCGGCGGCCGGCGACCGCCTCACGGACGACCGCGCCCACTATGAAAGAAGCGAATACCTTAAAAAGCCGCTTGCCCCGGTGTTTCCGCTTGTATCGCTCGGCGGGAATCCGACCCCCGCGCGCGATTACTCATATCCGCTCCTGCCGCTTGACGGCCGGGGCATCTTCCCGGTAAAGGGAAAGGGCGGCGCGTCGCTCGAAAAGGAATACGGGGCGCTCTGGGACGGTTTCACGGCCGGGCTGGCCTCGCTGCCCGGCGACGGTTCCGCGCCGGAACAATTCACGCAGACGCTCGTGTCGCTTCTCGAGCGTTTCACCTGGTGCATTCCCTCCGCCACCAACGACAAATACTGCGATATATCGCTCTACGATCATGCCGTCACGACCGCCTCGATCGCCCTGGTGCTGAAGCTGTACGCGGAGGGCGGAGGAGCCGATTCGGACGAAAAACCGTTTCTCTTTTTCGGCGCCGACCTCTCGGGCATTCAGCAGTTCATCTTTCAGAACCAGCGCGAGTCGTTCAGGGGGAGCGCCAAGGTAATCCGGGGCCGCTCGTTCTACGTGGCCGTGACGGCGCAGGCGTACTTTCTGGCGTTATGCGACGCGCTGGGAATCCCGCCGTTCACCCGGCTTCTGGACTCCGGCGGTAAATTCACCATGGTGCTGCCCAATCTTCCCGGTTTCAGGGAGCGGGCCGAACGGTTTTTCGCCCGTGCCGACGAGTGGTTTTTCATGAGGTTCCACGGGGAGTTTACGGTCGTCCACGACCTCTCCGTTACGGCGGGTGAGGACGAGATGGGACAGAAAAAATTTTGCGAACTGGTGTCGCGCATAAATTTCAACCTGGCGCAGGCCAAAAGCGCGAAATTTTCCTTCATATTGAAACGCGGCGAGTGCGTCATTCCGGTCGAATACAGCGAACGGGAGCTGTGCAGGGCGTGCGGCAGGTTTCCGAAAAACTCAGATGCCGAAAATGCGCGCTGTGACCATTGCGACGAGCTTTTCACCCTCGGCGAAGGGCTTACGCGGAACACTGTCCTCGAATTCCGCCGTTCGGGCGGCGGGCATGTGCACTTCTTCGACGGGGCCATCGGGGTTTCGCTGGGGCCTGCCGGCCGTGCGTCGGGCGCGTTTCTCTCCTACTCGCTTACTGACTCGGGGGACGGAATGCCGGTATTCCATCTCAACGCCCACGTGCCCAGGAAAACCGACGGCGGAACCATGAGCTTCGAGGAGATCGCGGAGGCGGCGGTGCGTCCCGATAAAATCAAGGACCGCGAAACGCGCGCCGGCGTGGACCTTCTCGCCTATATCAAGATCGACGTCGACAATCTCGGCAACATCTTCGGGTTCGGCATCGACGAGCTTTCGGTATCGCGCTACGTTTCGCTTTCGCGCATGCTGCACCTGTTTTTCAACCTGGTCGTAAAGAATATCCTTGTTGAACGTTTCCCCGAATTTTATACGGTGCTTTCGGGCGGTGACGATCTCTTCGTAATCGGCCCGTGGGACCGCTGTACGGATTTTCTCGACGAGGTGCAGCGCTCGTTCGAGAGTTTTGTGTGCGACAACCCCGATGTGCATTTTTCGGCCGGGGTGGTGCTCCAGCACCCGCGCTTCCCCATGAGCAAGGCCGCCGGGCTAACCGACCGGGCGATCGATGAGGCGAAAGACGGCGGCCGTAACAGGGTGCATTTCATCACGGGCATGGGCTACGACGAAATGCGCGAGATGGCCGAAAAGGCGCAGTGGCTCAAGGAAAGGGCGCGCGATGTAAATTCGAGGATCGGGCATGCCTTTCTGTATCGCCTGCTGAAATACGTGCGCATGGCCGAACGGGTGCGCGGACGCTCGACTCGGGGGTCCGGGGAAAAGGTCTTCGCCCCCGACCTCATGTACATCCCGCGCTTCAGGTACGATGTGGCGCGCAACGTAGCCGTAAAGAGCGCGGGCGAGCTCGTTAACGGCAGCGAGGTGTGTGCGCTCGTCGATCTCTTCGACCGGTATTCGCGCGAAAACCCGGGCCTTTTACGCGCCGCGTGCACCGTGGCGTTGTACCAATTACGCGAACAATCCCCTCACAAGGAGGCCTGTGATGATTCAGCTGACTGAAGACTATCTTACAAAAACCGCCGAGGAGCAGGCGAGGCTGTTTGCCAATAAGTTCGGCAAAAGGAAAGGGCAGCTTCGCAAGTTCTATGACGATTTAAAAATTATCGATCGTCGCCTTCTCGAAGACGAGAACGAGGAGCGGTTTAAAAGCGAATTGCTTCCGCTGGTCAAATTTGTCAAGGCGAAGATTGCCTATAGCGTCGGAAGGAAAGTACAGAACGAGCAACTGGTGCCGATAGAGTTCAAGAAATACATGGACGCCGAAATCGATAAAATACAATCGATTGCGGACTTTAAAAATTTCCTGTACCACTACCAGGCGATTATCTCGTATTTCATGTTCATTACGGAAGCAGGGGACAACGCCAGGGCCGCCCAGGGCCAGAGGAGGTAACATGGGCACACTTGAAAAGATCGAGCAGATCAAAGGAAAAATAATTCTTAAAACGGGCCTTCATATAGGGTGCGGCACCGAGGGCGTGGAGATAGGCGGCATCGACAACCCGGTCATCAAGGACCCGCGCAGCGGCTATCCCTACATTCCCGGCTCCTCGATCAAGGGCAAGATGCGCTGCCTCCTCGAACTGAGGCGCGGAATTCGTTCCCAGAGAAAAGAGGCCCCGTGTTCCTGCGGCGACTGCGACATCTGCCGCGTCTTCGGCAACACCGGCAAGGATTCGAAAGTTGGGGTCACCCGCGCGGTATTCAGGGACGCGTTTCTTTCGCAGGAATCGGTCGAGGTGCTGAAAAAACGGAACCTGCTTGCCACGGAGGCGAAAACCGAAAACTCGATCGACCGCATAAAGGGCACGGGGCTCGACCCGCGCGTCTCCGAGCGCGCCATCGCCGGTCTCGGGTTCGATTTCGAAATCGCGGTGCGTCGTTTCGAAGGCGATGGCGACGGCCCCGTCAGCTTGCTGCGCGAGGGGCTCGCAATGGTGCAGAGGGACGCCCTCGGCGGCAGCGGCTCGC
>DATIKU010000007.1 GCA_035477215.1 Spirochaetota bacterium
GCATGTCGTCACGCCATTCCACGGCCCGGCGCTGGGTATCGGGATGTCGCTTCCGCTGAACGACCGGGTGTTTGTTTTGGCAAACCTGTCCGCGCTCTACATGATCGGTGTATTTGATGTTAAGAAAAACACCCGATACAGCGATGATAGTACCAGTGCGCCACCATTCGATGGTTTTACGGCCGTAAACGAACCTTTTGAAAAAGCCGGAATGCAACAGTACGGCCTCAACGTGGAACCGGCCATCGGCTTCAATCCCGGCGGCGGCCTTCCCATCATCTCGCTTGGTTTGCGCTTCCAGTGGCTGCGAGTGCGCTTCACCGAGACCAGGGATTACCACGGTGGAACCGATGAGTGGTTCAATGACTACCTCTACGGGATGTTCATAAGCGCGGTGTACGTGTTCTGATTCGCGCTACGAAGGCGCGGACGTCCGCGCCTTCGTGCCGTCACATCGTCTTCGTCGAGCTTTTCACAGCCGGTACAGCGCCGCCAGGTACGCGCCGTACACGTAGTCGTTGAGCCCCTCCGTGTCGTCCAGGCCCTCGGCGTTTCTGATTGTCATGCGCACGTACTGGAAGCGAAAACCCAGGCTGAGCACGGTTTGCTCGTTCAGCAGCACCACGATGCCCGGCTCGGCGTTGAGACCGATGCCGGATGAGTCGAAGCTGAAGGAGCTGCCGGGATTGACCTCAATATGCACAGCGACAGGATGACGGATAGCGCGCGCGAAACGTTCATTGAATAACCTCTCATATATATTTATTATGGGCAGTGCGTGCGGACGTCGCCGTGCGGGGCAGGGAGGGCGATGGTTGACGGGGCGGCATACGCGCGATTATTTGCGCGGCGCAAAAATTTTTGGGGTGATGTGAAGGCGCGGAAACCCTCTTGACAAATACCCTCCGATGTACGCATGCTCGGCGTCTGATCATGAGATACCGTGTCAAACCCTCAGGCCTCGGCGGCGCCGTCGCCGTTCCCGGCTCCAAGTCGCACACCATCCGCGCGCTGGTGTGTGCGCTGCTCGCCGACGGCGAATCGGTCATCGGCTCGCCGCTCGATTCGGCGGACACGCGCTCGTGCCTGGCCATGGTGCGCCGCTTCGGCGCCGACGTGCGCGAACAGGGCGGCCGCTGGACCGTGACCGGCCGCGGCGGAAACGTCGCCGTGCCCGACGACGTCGTCGATACCGGGAACTCGGGCACATCGCTCTACATGGGCCTGGGCGTCGCCGCGCTCGCGGAGGGGATTACCGTCTTCACCGGCGACCATCAGATCCGGAGCCGCCCGGCGGGGCCGCTCCTCGCGTCGCTGCGCGACCTGGGCTGCCGGGCCGAGTCCACGCGCGGGAACGACATGCCGCCGGTGGTCATTCGCGGACGCATGAAGGGGGGGCGCACCTCGGTGGAGGCGCACACCTCGCAGTACCTCAGCTCGCTCCTTCTCGCCGCGCCGTGCGCTGAAAATGAATCCGTCATCGAGGTGCCGCTCCTCAACGAGGCGCCGTACGTTTCCATGACCCTCGCATGGCTCGACCGGCTTGGGATCGTGTACAAGAACGAAGACATGAAGCGCTTCATCGTGCCGGGAGGCCAGCGCTACAGGCCGTTTCGCGAATCCATACCGGCCGATTTTTCCTCGGCCACCTTTTTCGTGGTGGCGGCCGCGGTCACCGGCGCGCGCATCACGCTTGAAGGCCTGGACTTTACCGATACGCAGGGCGACAAGGCGGTGGTCGATATCATCGAGCGCATGGGCGCGCGCGTGGAGAAGAGCGAACGTTCCATAACGGTGGAAGGCGGTGAACTCGAAGGCGGCGTCTTCGACCTCAACGCCATTCCCGACGCCCTTCCGGCGCTCGCGGTCGCCGGGTGCTTGGCGCGCGGCGAGACGCGACTGGTCAACGTGCCGCAGGCGCGGCTCAAGGAGACCGACCGGATAGCGGTGATGCGTTCAGAGCTCTCGAAGATGGGGGCCGGCATCTGCGAGACGCCCGACGGCCTTGTTATACGACAGAGCATTCTTTCGGGGGCGGCCGTGCGCGGGCACGCGGACCACCGCGTGGTTATGGCGCTTGCGGTGGCGGCCCTTGCCGCCCGGGGCGAGACGACGATCGACACGGCCGAGTCGGTTGCGGTGACCTTTCCCGCGTTCAGGGAGCTCATGTGCTCGCTCGGCGCGGACATTGAACTGATGGAGGATTGAGCGATGCCTGTACGGGGAGTGCGGGGAGCGACGACCGTCGGGAAAAACGATCGGGAGGAGATACTCGAACGAACCGGGGAGCTCTTGCGCGCGCTCGTTGAGAGAAACGGGATCGCCCCCGCCGACATCGCCTCGGCGGTCTTTTCGGTAACCGGAGACATCGACGCCGAATTCCCCGCGGTGGCCGCGCGGCGTATGGGCTGGATATACACGCCGCTCATGTGCACGCGCGAGATCCCCGTGCAGGGGAGCCTGCCGCTGTGCATCCGCGTGCTGCTCCACGTCAACACGGACCGCCCGCAGGAGGACATCATCCACCTCTACCTCCGCGAGGCCAGGAAGCTCCGCCCCGACCTGGACACGGACCACATGGACCGCTACTACCGCTCGGAGCTGTAGGACGCCGGCCGCCATTTCCCCGGAGACGCGCCCCCTGTTAAAAAGCTTGTCTTTTCCGCCGTCTGTGGTTTTTCTTGTAGGATGGGCGCCGTGTGAGTACGCACGCCCCGGCGTGATGGTAAACGCCCCCGGTCATTTCGGGCGCGGGCGGGAAGCGATATTGAAACGTACATCCCGCCGCCCGGCGCGCCCGGGCCGCCGGGGAGCGGTATAGAGCGATAAAAACGGAAGGGAATCGACGTGCATCGTGATGTTTTAAGGCCGGTACTGATCGCGGCCGCGCTGTTTTTTGGTTTGCTGACCGGCGCGCCATCCGTGCCGGCCCAGGATCGGCGCGAGATCGAGCTTACAGCGCAGGATATCGTGGCGCGGGTGGACCGCATCCTCGCGTATCCGCGCGGCGAGATAAAAGGGAAACTGTTGCATATCCTCCCGGACGGAACCTCCACGGTCATAAACCTCATGGGGCGGATCGCGGAGAGCGATTTTCTCTTCACCTTCAGTACTCAAAGCCGCGGCGACGAACTGCGGGTGCTCTACAACCAGGCCGGTGAGGATATCTGGGTGTACGCGATCCACGCGCAGAAGCTCTTCCGCAAGATGGACGTCGACAAGTACGATCCGCTGCTGGGCACAAACTTTTCGTTCATCGATTTCTCAAACGCCGATTACCAGGCCAACTACAACGCCGTTATCACGGGCGATGCCCTAATAAAGGGGCGCGACACCTACCGGCTGCGCCTGGATCCCATCTACAAGGGCGGGAGCTACGGCAGGCTGACGCTGTATGCCGCCAAAAAGGACTACGTGCCGCTTCGCATCGATTTCCACGACAACGACAAGGTCGTCTTCAAGAGCATCGTCGTTGCAAAGACCATGTCGCGCGGCAACAGGATCGTGCCGGTGCGCTACGACATGCTCGACCTGCGCAGGGGAACGGTGACGATACTGGAATTTTTCGGCTTCGACGAGTCGATCAACTTCGACAAGACCATCTTCTTCCACCAGCGCCTTGGAGAAAAGGGCTGATGCCGCAGTATTTCGTACGCCCGCTCGACCTGGCCGACGGCCGCTGCGCGGTGCGCGGCGAGGACTTTCATCACCTGGTACACGTGCGCCGGGTCGCCATCGGCGATCCGATCGAACTGCGGCTTCCCGACGGCGCGGGCGTCTCGGCCCGGATACTCTCGATCGGCGATGACGCGCTTGTCGCTGAAATCATTGACAAAAAAACGCCATGCGTCGTAACATTGAAACTGACGCTGTACTCGGCGCTCCTTAAAGGAAAGAAATTCGACCTGGTGGTGCAGAAGGCGGCGGAGCTGGGGGTGTCGCGCATCGTTCCGGTGGTGACCGAGCGCACGGTCCCCGATATCGAGGAGAAGGAATCCAGGCGCCTGGAGCGCTGGAACAGGATAGCGACCGAGGCGGCAAAGCAGTGCATGCGGGCCGACGTGCCCCCGGTGGGCCGCGTGCTCGCCTTCGACGGGGCGCTCGGGGAGGGCGTCGGCGCGAGGATTATCGCGCACCCCGGCGGGGGGATGAGCGCCCGCGACATCCGGAGGATGGAAGGCGTTGCGGCGGACGCGGCGCTTTTCGTGGGGCCCGAGGGCGGGTTTTCCAGGCGTGAGATAGAGGCGGCCGCGGCGCGCGGCTGGCGCGTGATGGGTTTCGGCCGTACGCAGTTGCGTGCGGAGACGGCGGCGATCGTGCTCCCGGCGATACTGATCTATGAATGGAGCTTGACCGAATGAAGATAACGGTAAACTATAGGGAAATCGAATTCGAGAAGTCCACGCTCCAGGAGCTTCTGGTGCTCTACCGGTTCAACCCCGAGAGGATTACCGTTCAGATCAACGATACCTTCGTGCCCCCCGCCGGCTATGCGGACGCTATACTTAAAGAAGGCGACGTTCTGGAGATAGGGCGGGCCTGACGCGCGCCCCCGGACGATCGTCGGGAGATGGAACGTGGATAAAGAGGATCCTCTCGAGACCGGCCGTCTGGCCGGGATTCAGAAAGAGCTCGACGAAAAGCGCGCCGACTGGCGAGCGGTCCGAACGGAGCGGATGGACCTCAAGGCGCGCCTCGAGGGCGACGGTCTCGACAGGGCGGCAATCCGCAAAGACAAGCGCTACCGCGAGCTCGAGAAGCGCCAGGAGCGCCTCTCGACCCTCATCAAACACATCGAAAAACGGCTCAACCGTACGATGGCCCGGGCGGCGAAGGGTGGAGGCGGGCTTGCCGTCGTACTCATCGCGCTGCTCATCTCCGGCCTGAATGTCGTCTGACCGGCGCGGAGAAGCCGTGCGCCGTCGATCGAACCGGCAACGCCGGCCCGGACCACGACCGGCCTACTGCGATACGGCCGGCACCATCTACGAGATGCCCGGCCTCGAGCCCGCCTTCAGGGTGGGCCGGCGCTTCGTGCGCGTCGAGGCCGCCGACCTCATCAAACTCCCGTTCGGGAGCGAGCTCTTCTCCATGCCCGGGCGCACGCCGGTCTTCCATGATAAACGAAACGGCTTCACCCCGGTCGACCGCGACGCCGCCGGGGCCGAGATGTGGGCCGCGGCCTCCTTCCTCTGCTCCGGCTACCTGCGCACGCACCTGCCCGCGTACGTAAAGTCCGCCGACGCGCCCGAGCTTCCGCTGTGGGCCTACGCCGGGCTCGTCCTCGTCGACGGCGAGTTTTACGCGCCGGCTTTCAGGGTGGACGAGGATCCCCGCTCGGACCCCGGCCTGCACATCGACGACGCGTCGCTTGCCGCGCGGGCCTCGGAGGTAAAAGAGCGTTATCCGGAAAACCGGCTGGTGCGCCAGCTCGAGCGCTGCGCCACCGGCTACCGCTGCCTCTGCGCGCGGAACTTCTTCCTGGGCCGCTTCGAGGCGCCGCTCCCGACGTCGCCGGCCTGCAACGCGCGCTGCCTGGGCTGTCTCTCGTACCAGGACGCGGGCGAGTCGGGCTTCTGCCAGTCGCAGGAGCGCCTTGATTTCGCGCCGACGCCCGAGGAGATCGCCCAGGTCGTTCTGCATCACGTGATGAAGGTCGATTCGTCGGTGGCGAGCTTCGGCCAGGGATGCGAGGGCGAACCGCTGCTGCGCGCACCAGACCTCGCGCGCGCGGTGCGCCTTGTGCGGGCGAAGACGGCCCGCGGCACCATCACCATGAACACCAACGGCTCCGTGCCCGAAGGCGTAAAGGCGCTCATAGACGCCGGGCTCGATTCCATACGCATAAGCCTGAACTCGCCCACGGAGGAGTACTATCTGCGCTACTACCGGCCGCGGAACTACGGCTTTGACGACGTAAAGCGCTCGCTCGCCGTGGCGCTCGAGGCGGGAATCTTCGTTTCGATCAATCTCTTTTTCCTCCCGGGCTTCACCGACATGGAAAGCGAGTGGGAGTCGCTTCGCGCCTTTCTCCGCGAGTTCCCGGTCAACATGATACAGGCGCGCAACCTCAACATGGACCCGGACCTCTACCTGGACCGCATCGGTTTCCGCGAGTCGGAGCCGATCGGGGTGCGTGCCATGATCGCCCGCCTGCGAACGGAGTTTCCCTCGATCGGGATGGGGTATTATAATCCGGCGAAGGAGAGTTTCGCGCGGGGATGATTGCGCAGGCGACGGTTCGAATCATCGCCTGCGCGACCAACTCATCCCCCCGGCCCCTTTCTCCTCGGGGAAGAGAAAGGGGAGTTCAGAAAAGATAAGAACAACCAGGAGCACATCCAACGGGAGCCTCTTTTATCGAAGGAGTGTGTGCCGCACACGATGTGCTAATGCCGGCGTTGCGACAGGAGGTCGCGTCTTTAGCCGGCCCGGAGGCGGGAGGATTCGTTACGTCGGCGGCAAGCCGACCGGTGTGCGTTACCCGCGGCAATTTAAGTGGTGAGCGGGGGATTGGGCTCTGACGCATCATGAAGCGCAACGAATCCTCTCAGCCGCTGGCAGATCCCCTTTGATAAAGGGGGGCCGTATTATTGAGACCGGTTGGTCCTTTCTCAGGCCTTCGGCGATATTCGATAACCGGCCTGCGGTGACTGGCGCCTTCTGGAATTAATTCCCGAAGCGTATCTCATCCTTCGTAATCCCGCGAAGAACGGTTGCCGGCAGGCTCAATGCCGCGTCCTGAAGATGACACGTAACCGACGCGTGTTCGAGCCGGTAGTCGAGCGTCAGGTGGGCGTTTCCGTCAGCGACCGAGAGGGCGGGCTTCACGATGTGTGTCATCAGGCCGTGGTATCGTATGAGCGACTGAAGGGCCTTCAGCAGGGTTTCGCTGTTGTTCATGATGGCGAAAAGGAAATGGCCCCCGCCATGCTTTCCGCAGGCCTCGCCGAAATGCAGGCCGAGGAACGGATCGTCCAGCGTCCCGGCTATGGCTCTCCGCAGGCGGTCCACCACCGCAAGCGGGATGCGCGTCCGCTCTGAATCCAGCGACGCCGCGTCCAGGCCGGCCGCGCGCACGATGGAGGCGGTATCCGCCCCGCGCCGGGTGTCCGCAAATAAATCCTGTGCTTTTCCGCGCCGCCGTGTCACACTCCGCGTTTACGGGGGTATAAAGAGCATGGGACGGGAAAGATCGGCATTGTACAATCCATTCGGCGACGACGTGGGCCACGCGGACGACGTCGCGCTCGTCGGGGAATCGCTCGCCGGCGGCGCCGCCTCGCTCGAGCGGCTCGTCCGCCGCCACCAGCCGTGGATATACAACATCGCCTGCCGAATGGTGTTCGACCCGGATGAGGCCGAGGACGTCACGCAGGAGATCCTCATAAAGCTCATCACGCGCCTCTCCTCGTATGATCCCGAAAGGGGCGAGTTCCGCACCTGGCTCTACCGCATCGTCGCGAACCACGTGCTTACCATGAAAAAGGCGCGCCGGGAGGAGCCGTTCTCCTCCCTTGCCGCGGACGGGGACTACTTCGCGGCGGTCGAGCGCATCGTGGATCGCAGGGAATCGTCAATGCCCGAAAACCGCGTCCTCGCCGGCGAGTCCAGGATGGCGTGCATCACGGGAATGCTCCTCTGCCTGGACCGCCGCTCCCGGATCGTGTTCATCCTCGGCGAGATATTCGATGTAAGCGACGCCGTGGGGAGCGGGATCGTTGACATAAGCCGCGCCAATTTTCGCAAGATCCTCTCGCGCTCGCGCGAAAAGGTGTATAACTTCTTCAGCCGCAAGTGCGGCCTTATAAGCGAGGACAACCCGTGCCGCTGCGCGCGCTCGGCCGACGCCCAGGTGCGGCTCGGTCTCATCGATCCGGAGAGGCCCATGAGCGCTCGCACGGCCATCCGGGTGTCACAGGCGTTGGGTGAACGCGTGGAAAGCCTCGAGAAAAAATATTCCGCGAAGCTAAGGGACCTGTATCGCGAGGGGCCCTTCATGGATTCGCCGGACATCACCGGGTGGATACGCTCGGTCCTCGAGAGCGGGGAATTCAGGGATATATTCGACCGGCGTTGAAAAGGAGGATTTTTATGGAAGGGATGATAGCGCACTGCGGCCTCGACTGCGCCGCGTGCCCGGTGTACCGGGCCACCCGAAGCGACGACGACGCCGAGCGCGCCAGGGTCGCGAAGATGTGGACGAAGCTTTTCAAATTCGAGTTCAAACCGGAGCACATCAACTGCGACGGCTGCCACGCCGAAAGCGGCAGGCTCTTCGGGCACTGCACCAACTGCCCGGTGCGGCTCTGCGGCATTGAGAAAAAAATCGCGAACTGCGCGCACTGCGGAGAGTATTCGTGCGAGAAGCTCGACGGCCTGCTCGCCATGATCCCCAATCCGGCGGCGCGGGAAAACCTCGCCGCCATACGGCGCAAGCTGGAAAAGGAGGCGTAACGCGTTCGGCCCGGCGCTCCGCCGGCGGTATCGTGCCGCTCGCCCGGGGGTGCGCGCCCTCTCCGGGCGGCATTTTCGAGTCATGCGCGCGATTGGATCATGCAGGACCGAGGCGCCGGGCGGCCACATCGATCGCTGCGACAGGTGCGGGAAACTGCGCGTCTTGTATAATTCCTGCAGGGACCGGCATTGTCCGGAGTGCCAGTTTCTTAAAAGGGAGCAATGGTTTGAGGAAAGACAGAAGGATATGCTTCCCATCCATTACTTCCATGTGGTCTTCACGCTTCCGGACATGCTCAACCCGCCGGTGCTCAGAAACCAGAAGGTCGTTTACGATCTCCTGTTCAGAAGCGCCGCGGAGTCTCTGCTGGAACTTTCCGGCGATCCGCGACACCTTGGCGCCGACGTGGGATTTTTAAGCATCCTCCATACTGGGGGCAAAACCTTATGGATCATCCTCATCTGCATTGCATTGTCACCGGCGGCGGCCTCACCGGGTGTGGAGTTTCCCCTTCTTCCATTGCATATACATTCCGTTTCACTTCGTTAAGGGAAATCTCCTCTAAACTCCATAGCCAGTGCCGCAGCGGCTTCGTTCAACTGCGTGTATATGAAATCATGGTGTTCTCGGGTTGGTTCATACACACGACTAAGAGTCAGCCGCCAGAAAAACCGCTTAATTTTTCCGTATTATTGTGATAAATTATTTTACGCTGGTTCACATGTATGCTAACTTCTGATATAGGAACGTGAAATAATTTTCTATAAAACAAAGGATGGTAAATGTCCTGTCGAAATATTTTTAAATTCTCTACCAGGTAAGGTTGCACAGAAAATTACTTGGGTCTTGGAAATCCTTGAAACGCAGGGTATGCTTCCTTCTTTATATTTCAAAAAATTGGTTAATACTGATATTCGGGAATGCCGTATTCAATCTGGATCAAATATTTATCGAATTTTTTGTTTTTTTGATCATGGTTCGATTATTGTACTAACACATGGTTTCATTAAAAAGTCTCGGAAAACTCCTTTAAAAGAAATAATTAAAGCAGAAAACCATAAAAATGATTATCTTTTCAGGAGAAAACAATGGGTGATTTGCGAAAATATATTGATAAAAGAAAAAAGTCTGATCCTGAGTTTGCATTTAATTACAACGAAGGACTGAAAAATTTTAAAATTGGTTTGATACTTCGCCAAGCGCGAGAAGAAAGCGGCTTAACACAGGAAGAATTGGCTAATAAAATTAAAACCACTAAAAGTGCTATTTCAAGAATTGAAAATCATTCTGATGATATCAAACTTTCTACTTTAACAAAAGTCGCAAAGGCTTCAGGCAAGAATTTATCAATACGTCTCCTGTGACTCGCGGTTTTTCCGGCGGCTAACCAGGCATGCCCGCGGCGCTCACTACGTTCGCTTGGGTTTCGCCACATTTTGCTTCCGCTATCGCTACGGTGAAAACGTCGCATGCGCCGGAAACGTCAAGATAATGTCTTAACTATTACGTGTCAAGCTCAAAGATTAGCGTGTAAAACGGCGGAGAATTGAAACATGTTCTAAATTTTAGAAAAAATGTCCAAGGGTGGATTTCACGCGGGAAAATTGACGCTTACCAGGCTTTCGCCTTTATTAATTGTTTTACTTTTTCTGCCTTTTTCAATGCACACTCCAATGATGAGGACAATACGGTAACATGCCCCATTTTTCGGTAGGGTTTGGTTATTTTTTTTCCGTATAAATGAATCTTTACACCGTCAATCGCCATGCTTTCCGTTAATCCTTCATAATGTACCGGACCGTTGTGCCCATCAGAACCTAAAATGTTTATCATTACCGAGGGAAGTTTAAGTTTAGTGCTTCCTAGAGGCAGGTTTAATATTGCTCGCAAGTGTTGCTCAAATTGTGATGTAATGATACTTTCAATTGTATGATGGCCGCTATTGTGTGGGCGGGGGGCAATTTCGTTCACAATGATGCTGCCATTTGAATCTATAAAAAACTCAACAGCAAGCAGGCCTTCCATATTAAGCAATTCTATAATTTCGCTGGCAAAATTTATCGCTTTTTCCGATTGTTCGACAGCTATTGACGAAGGGCAAATTAGTTTATCCACAAGATTTGCATTGGGGTCAAAAAGCATTTCGACCACAGGGTAGCATTTTACTTCTCCCTTTCTGTTTCGTGCCGCGATTACTGCAATTTCTTTTGTTATCTCAACTTTATTTTCAATTACGGATGCCCCCGAAAGTATTTTTTTTAAATCATCATGGTTGTTTATAACAGCTACTCCACGCCCGTCATATCCACCCTTCCTTAATTTTTGCACAAACGGGAAATTTATTTCCCCTTTTTCAATACCCTGTAAAATAGCAGTTTCGGATTCGCAGAGTTTAAAGGGGGAAGTCGGAATTCCATTCTTTTTATAAAATTCTTTCTGCAAGCCTTTATCTTGTATTAACTCAAATATTTCAGGGTCAGGTACAATTCTGTGACCTTCTGACTTAAGTTTTTTAAGAGCTTCAATATTCACGTTTTCAATTTCAAAGGTCAACAATTCCACCTCTTTTCCAAATTGGTAAACTGAATCAAAATCCAGGTGACTGCCTTTAATAAAATATGAGGCTATTTTTGCGGCAGGACAATCTTCGTCATTATCTAAAACATATGTTATGATGTCCCACTTGCTGGCTTCCTGAATTAGCATTTTCCCGAGTTGTCCGCCGGCAATAATTCCCAGTTTCAAATTTGACGTTACCAATCTTTCCATATCATGTATTCTATTGACAGTTCCCCGAAAAACCAAGCTATATTGCTCAAAAATATGCTGAGAATCCGCCACTTTCTCCGTATTTTATCTTACAAGTGCATTTTTACCTGAATCTGAATGCTTTTCGTCGACAAACAGCGCTTGTTACACCCTGTATTGCCCCAATTTACCCTTGAGCTGCCGGGATATTTCGAATCCGCAATATATTGTAAACGCTTACTGCAAATTATAAAAGATACTCGATCCATCTTTTCAGCGCCCTTCCTCTGAAAACTTTTTAAGCTTGCCCGGGCTTCCGTCAAAGTACCATCAACAGTAAAATGCTCATCCTATGCCAGGTGCTTCTTATTGGCAAGGGTGATCACTATCTCAAATAACTTGTCAGCAATCTCCCCCTTTAACAGTCGATCACGGTTCTTTGAGAATACTGTCTCATCCCAGATCGTATCATCCGTTTTTAATCCGATAAACCATCGATAAAGAAAATTGAAATCCATTTGTTCAAGTTG
>DATIKU010000008.1 GCA_035477215.1 Spirochaetota bacterium
CCCAGCCCAGATCGCGCTTCGCTTTCGAATAATCGCCGGTGAGGATGTCGACCTCGGCGGGGCGATAGAATTTCGGGTTTACCCGCACCAGCGTCTTTCCGGTTTTCTTATCCCTGCCAATCTCTTTCGCTCCTTTGCCCTTCCACACGATGTCGATAGCGATGTGCGCGAAAGCGTGCTCGATGAACTCGCGCACCGAATGGCTCTCTCCGGTGGCCAGCACGTAATCGTCCGGGCTTTTCCGCTGAAGCATCATCCACATACCTTCAACGAATTCGGCCGCGTATCCCCAGTCGCGCATGGCGTCGAGGCTGCCGATCTCGAAATAGTCCTGTCTTCCATGCTTGATTTTCGCCACCGCGTCGGTTATCTTGCGGGTGACGAACTCGAGGCCCCGTAGCGGCGACTCGTGATTGAAGAGGATGCCCGAACAGCCGAAGATGTCGTATGACTCGCGGTAGTTGATCGTCATCCAGTGGCCGTAGAGCTTGGCCGCGGCGTAGGGGCTTCGAGGATAGAACGGCGTGCTTTCCCTTTGCGGCGACTCCTGGACCTTCCCGAACATCTCGCTGCTCGAGGCCTGGTAAAACCGTATGCGGGGATTTACGATGCGTACGGCATCAAGCATGCGCGTAACCCCGAGGGCCGTTATCTCGCCGGTAAGTATCGGCTTCTCGAAGGAGACGGCGACAAAGCTCTGCGCCGCCAGATTGTAAACCTCGTCCGGACGGTGTTTCTCGAACGCACGGATGAGGTTCCCGGTGTCCTGAATGTCGACTTCGAGGAGGCGGACGTCGTCGAAGACTCCCATCTCCTCGAGCCGCCAGAAATTGGGGCTTGAGGTGCGGCGGTAGCCTCCGTATACGGTGTAGCCCTTCTGTAATAGGAATTTCGCCAGGTACGCGCCGTCCTGGCCGGTGATGCCGGTGATGAATGCCGTTTTTGGCATATAAATTAAACCTTTTTAGGTCTACTTATTGATATATGAAGGGTATACTTATGGATGGAGGAATTTGTCAACCGATTATGCCATCGGCGACAAACTATACCATGATAAAGGATAATTCGCCGAGGAAGCGGTAATGGTTTTTATAGTTGTTGCTTTACTAAGTACATTGCGAGCCCCGGCCTTATCGGGGCGTGGCAATCTCACAAAGCATTTTGTTTTTTAGTAAAAAACTTGTTACCTCTTGAGATCCGCCACAATCGTCCTGCCATGAAAGCTTAACGCCACTTTTGCCCTGCCCTTGCGCCGGTCGACCTTTACGATGTTACCCTCAAGGCGCCTGAGCGGGCCATCGATCACCCGGATTCTGTTGTTCTCGTCGAAGACCACGGAAGACTTCTTGATCACCTCTCCGTACGCGATAAGCTCGGAGAACAGCAATAGGTTTAAAGTCTAAAATGAGTTAAAAGCCTAAAGTTAAAAGTTTGCATCATAATTCTTTCGACTTTCGACTTTCTTCTCTTACCTCCACCCATTCCCTGTACTCCCCGCTTTGGATCCGCTCGGTCCACTCGCCGTTATCAAGATACCACCGGACGGTCTTATCCAGCCCGCCGTCGAAATCGACGCTCTGCCGCCGGCCCAGATTGTTCTTCAGCCTGTCGCAGTTGATGACATAACGGCGGTTATTAACGTACGGGTTTCTCCCGGAGGGGAGGTAAAACTTTTCAAATATAACCCGGCTACCACCATTTATATGGAACCGGTATCATCATACCATGGCATCATCACCGCTGAAACCCCGGTATTCGATATCATACCCTTTGAAATAATCCACAAGGCCGGCCGCTTTTCTTTGAAGCGAAACAAGATCAAGCTTTTTGGCGCTTAGTTTAACATCACCGATTAATACCTTTTTCTCGGCGTCATTCACGGCGACAATATCTATTTCATTGCCGCCGTCCCTCTCCCAGTACGAACCTATCCGGTTATACTTTTTTGATTCTCCCAGGATATCTTTAAAGAATTTCTCAAGAATTTTGCCGGCATAGGTATCATAGTCACGTTTAATAATATTTTTGATATATTCAAAGTTGCCGATTTCAACCGCCGAACGGTTCCTGTAAAGAAATCTGAACCAGAAATTGAGAAAATTATCAAGAATGGCGTATTTCATTTTACGTGAATTCGGCTTTGCGTTTATCGGTCTGATTCTTCCAATAATTCCGTAATCTTTTTCGAGCCTGTCAAGATAGCCGCCGATATTCGTTTCGAGAATAGACTCTATCTCGCTTCTCCCCGTTTTACCCGACGAGATCAATTCTAAAATCGAGAAGTAAACGCCATATTCTTTACCAAATTCTTCGATTAACAAATTTTTGCCTTCATTGATAAACGGAGAATCGGTTGACGTAATAACATCAATAATTTTATCAAAGGTAAACGCCCGGTTATCCACGAGTATTTCAATATATTTCGGACTCCCCCCTGTAAAAAGGTAATAATCAAATAATAGTTTCCGCGGGGCCTTATTATCGGCGAGAATTTCAGCGATAGTGCCGACAGTAAATGGCTTAAGATGCATTATCCTGTCGGCGCGATTGAATAACGGCTCTCTCGAGTTTTGAAATATTTTATACATCAATGAATATACGGAGCCGATGAAAACAACCGTTAGTTCGCACCTGTTTTTATTCAGGTCCCAGAGCTTCTGTATATCGGAATACACTGAGGGGTTTATATAATAAAATTCCTGGAACTCATCAATAACAACCGTGAATTTTTCTTTTTGAGACAGGCGAAGCAGAAGCTCAAAAATGTCCCTGAAATAATGTATCTCTCCGATTACCGGAAGCTCCGGGAACCGCCCTTTTATTTCGTTCAGGTATTCCTCACAGAGCATGGTTTCAGCTTTTTTCGCGACAAAGAGATACACATGCTTCAAATTCCGCGCGAATTCCAGGGCAAGGGCGGTTTTACCCACCCGCCTTCTGCCTGTTAAAACCACCATGCGGGAACTGCCTTCCGTACTATTGAGCTTCTTTAATTCATTTAATTCAGAGCACCGATTGTAGAATTTATTCAACGCAACCTCCGTTACGGTAACACAGGTTGCGATAGCATAACAAAATTGTCAAGCACTTTAGCCCTGCCTCATTGAGCGGCGATTGAGATTTTCAAATAACACGATTCACCTCTCCACCCATTCCCGGCACGCCCCACGCGTAACTGCCGAACAGTATCACCCTGTGCGGATCGACCGGCTTGAGCGCCTCGATTATTCGATCGGCTATTTCTTTCGGAAGCACCCCTGCCACCTCGCTCACCGGGTCATGCGTCGCGACCGCCCGCATGGGCGATCGTGTTTTCACCGTAGCATACCCGGCGGGCCCCGTCAATCATGAATCTTCGATATGGATACTTCGCCGCGCGCATCGCGATGCTGTCAACGGGCATGTTCACTCTACCGGAATCGCCGCTTTATCTTGATTTTTTTACCTCCCGCCTGCTATCCTGCGCTTCAGGTATATCGCCCCATGACACTCAAAGACCGCCTTTCGATCAAAAAGCCTTCCGCGCCCAAGGCGCGGATATTCCTCCATTCCATGGCCGCGAACGCCGCCACCGTGTTCGACAAGCTGGCGTTCTTCGCCCTGAGCGTAATCACGGCGCGCTACCTCGGCCTCGAACAGTTCGGCGAATACGCCTCGGCGCTCGCCTTCGCCACGTTTTTTTCGATCTTCGCGGACCTGGGCGCCGGCTCCGCGCTGGTGCGTGCCGTCAGCCTCCAGCGGGAGCTCGAACGAGCGCATTTTGCGAGCGCGCTGAAGGCAAAGCTCCTTTTTTCGATCTGCGCGTACGGCGCGCTGGCGGTCGCGCTGTACTTCTCCGGCTTCAACCGCAACACCGTATATCTCGCGCTCGTTCTCGGCGTGGCGCGCGCGGGGAACGTCTTTCTTGCCGGGTTTTACGCGCTCTACGACGCGAAAGAGCGTTTTTTTCTCTCCTCTTTCTTCAACTCGTCATTCTCGCTCTCGGTACTTGCGGGCACGATATTCGTGGTGCTTTTACGAGGCGATTATTTCGCCCTGGCGTGGGTGCGAGCGTGGATCGTCGTCGCGTATATCGCGGTCGTCGGCGCGCTGACTCTGTATTATTTCCGTCCGCTGTGGAAGCCGGGTCTTTTGCGGGGGTTTCTCGAAAGCGCGGTCCCCTTCGGCCTTAGTTCGCTCTTCGGCAGTATCAGCCAGAACGCCGCCGTCCCCATCCTCTCGCTTTTGCACGGCACCACGCCGGCGGGCATATTCACCAACGGCTATCTCTTTCTGTCCTCGCTCTTTTTCATCCCCTCCAACCTCAATCGGGTGCTGTTGCCTTACCTGTATCGGTGCTCATACCCGGAAGAGAAGGAAAAATTCCAGTTCGCCCACGATATCTACGCGAAGCTCTACGCCCTCATATCGTTTTACGTATTCATTGTGCTTTTCTTTTACTCGCGGGAATTCATACTCATCGTCTTCGGCGAGCGCTACGCGGCGTCGATCGATGTGCTGCGCGTCAGCGCCTTCGGCGTGCCCTTTGTCTTCACCGTGGCCGGCGCGCTCATCCAGGCGCTCGACCTTCAACGGACGCTCGCGCGCCTGCAGGGTATGGCCGCGGCGTTCAATATCATCGTCTGCGTCGTATGCATTCGCCTGTTCGGCTCCGAAGGCGCGGCCGGCGCGGTGGTGCTCACCAATGCCCTGCTCTTTTTCTCGATGTACTTTTTTCTCTACCGAAGGCATTCCGTGCGGCTCTACCGCACCTTTTTCGTGTACGTTAAACTCGTCCTCATCGCACTCGCATTGTACGCCCTGTATGCCACGATATTCTCAACGCTCTTTTCCGTGTGCTCGTTCCTGATCACAAGCGCGCTCTACGCGGCCGCGGCGGCGCTGTTTCTGATCACGAAGGACGATATCCGGGTCATTCGCGAGACGGTGGGAGCTAAGTGGGTAAGTATTGAAGATCGGAAGATTTAAGATTGAAAATTATGAAGCCGCTACTTTAATCTTTTAATCTTCAATCCCCAATTTCTTCCTCCACTCGTCTATATATTGCCAGTCCATATCAGACCCTTTTATTCTCAGCATCATTTCACAATCGGACAGGTCCTGGAGCCGCATCGAAAGCTTTTTAAGAAGGTAAAGGTCTTCCAGCGACACAACGGGAATATCGACACCACCGAAAGGCAGCGGTACCGATCGTTGAAGAATATTTACGCCGAAATCGTGATTTGAAGGAATAATGAAGTCGACAATGGTTTCCTGTCCGTCATCGAACCCCACAAAACGCCGTATGCTCACACTTCCGGCGGCCACGGATTCGCGATGAGGGATAAGCTTTTCGAAAGCGCGATGCAATGCGCCTTCAATCCGCTCCACTTCCGCGGTGGATACCACGATTAAATCGATATCGGTGGTCGCCCGGGGAATGATATGAATGCCGTACGCGAACCCGCCGGCCAGTGCGCACGGGAGATTCGCGTCACCCAGTGATGTAATGACGGCGATCAGCCTCTCTTCCAGGATCATGGAAGGTCTTCCATAGGCTTACCCGGGGAGCGTAACCCGGTATCCGCACCGTACAGCGAGGCATTTTTAACTTCACATACCCTGTGCCAGAAAAGCCGCTCGGCTTCGTCCGTTGAAACACCGGGATTATCTCTCATAATCGACGCGACGGCGAGGTCCTTCGCCAGCTCCGCAAGCTCAAGGGTCCGTTCGAGGTTTCGAAACATTTCCTCAGTCATTGAATAAAAATACCGGGATCCCCGGTGAACGTCAACCCGTTTTCAAACGGAGGGCGTTCATATTCAGGATTGAGGATTAGAAGATAGAAGATTAAAGATTAAAGATTAAAAAAATAAAGATTAGAAATTTTAGATTGAAATTATTACCCAGCCGCTAATTTAATCTTCAGACTTGGTGCATAATTAATAAAAAATGTCATCGCGAGGAGCGCAGCGACGTGGCGATCTCTAAAGGCAACACGTTGATTCATGAAACTCTGTGCATAGAGAGATTGCCACGCCCCGATACGACCGGGACTCGCAATGACACTCAGTAAAGCAATAGCACTTTTAATCTTTAATCCATGAACTCACTCTACGCCATCATCCTCGCCGGGGGCCGGGGGGAACGCCTGGGCTCAGAAGAACCCAAGCAGTTTCTGGATCTCGCCGGAATGCCCGTCCTCGCCTGGTCCATGGAGGCCTTCGCCGCGGCGGGCGGCCTTGCCGGCATGGTGCTCGTCGGCCCGGACGGCCGCCTCGCGCGCATGGAGTCCATCGCCGCGGCGCACGGGCGCGGCCTGGTGCGCGCGGTCGTGCCCGGCGGCGCGACACGCCAGGGCTCGTCGTGGAACGGGCTTATGGCGCTTCCGTTCGACGGGGACGACATCGTCCTCATCCACGACGCGGCGCGCCCGTTCATTACGCCCGCGACGATACTCGAATGCGTCGGCGCGGCGCGGGTCCACGGCGCTGCGGCCGTATATGTCCGCGCGACCGACACCGTCGCCGAGGGCGCGGACGGTTTCGTGCGCGCCATCCCATCACGTGAATGCCTTTACTACGCCCAGACGCCGCAGTGCTTCCGCTATGCGCTCATACGCGGGGCCCACGAGCGGGCGCGCGCGGAGGGGATCGATTCGTCCACCGACGACGTCCGCCTGGCGCTCGATGCGGGACACCGGGTCAGAATAGTTTCGGGCGACGCGGGCAACATGAAGATCACCACGGCTTTCGACCTGGAGGCTGCGCGGTTTTACGCGGAGCGTGGTATCGGAAATGACGGTCGTCGTGATTATCGATCGTAGAGAAACGCGGGGAATCAGCAAATTATACGGCGGTGCCGGGTCCTGGAGCCCGCCGACGCGATAATAACCGCCTCACTCGATCCGCAGCGTCTTGATATTGCCGAGCTTCTTGATGGCGTCGAAAAGCTGTCGGATGCTCGCGCCCTCGTTGACGCGGCAGTTGATTACGACCTCGGTGCTCTGGGTCTCGACGTTTTCGGTGATGGAGACCTGCTTGAGGATGATGTCGAAGCCCTTGACGGTTTCGATGATCAGCTTGGGGCCGAGCTTCGCGGAGTTGATCACCACCGTGAGCACGCGCTGGTCTTTCCGCTCGAATAATCGGTTCTCCACGTGTTCGAACAATTGCAGAATTACCACCAGAAGCGCCGTGGAGGCGAGCCCCAGAAAATAGAATCCGGCGCCGATGGCGAGTCCGATGGCGGACACGGTCCATATCGACGCGGCGGTGGTGAGTCCCTTTACGCTGAAGCCGTACCGGAAGATGGCGCCCGCCCCCAAAAAACCGATGCCGCTGATGACCTGCGCCGAGAGCCTTCCCGGATCGGCATTACGGCTTTCCTTCATGAACTCGACCGGGATGTATATGGAGATGAGCATGACCAGGCACGCGCCAAGACAGAGCACCATGTGCGTGCGCAGGCCCGCGGGCTGGTAGTGCTGTTCGCGCTCGAAGCCCACCACAAACCCGGCGAACATGGCGATGAAGAGCCGCACGATGACGCTCGCCGGGTGCGAGAAGTCGAGGCCGGTGATGGCGTCAATCATCGGCGTTTCCATCCAGGATTTTTTTTATGGCCGCGAGCTGCTTTTCGATCTCGCCGCGCGCGGTGCTTCCGGCCGAGAGCTTGCGCTCGGGCGAGCTCTCGGGATTCAGTACTTCGCGGATGTCCCCGCCGAAATGCTCGGAAAAGCCGCGCAGCGTCTCGAGCGGAAGGTTGAAGAAATCCGCGCCGCTCTCCTCGCAGTGCCGCACAAGGCCGCCGACGATCTCGTGCGCCTTTCGGAATGGCATCCCCTTGCGGGCGAGGTAATCTGCGAGGTCGGTGGCCGTGGAAAAATTGCGGTACAGGGCGGCCTTCATGGCCTCCGTGTTAAGCCGCATGCCCGAGAGCATGGCGATCATGCCCTCGAGGGACAGCTTCACCGTGTCGACCGAGTCGAAGACGCGCTCCTTGTCCTCCTGGAGGTCGCGGTTGTAGGTGAGCGGGAGGCCCTTGAGCATGGTAAGGAGCGAGACGAGATTTCCGTAGAGCCTGCCCGTCTTGCCGCGGACGATCTCGGCGAGGTCCGGATTGCGTTTCTGCGGCATGATCGACGAACCGGTGGTAACCTCGTCGGAGAGGCGGATGAAGCCGAACTCGGCCGAGGACCACAGCACCAGCTCCTCGCAGAAGCGCGAGAGGTGCAGCCCCAGCACCGCGGCGAAGTAGACGAAATCGAGCGCGAAGTCGCGATCGCTTACGGAGTCCATGGAGTTCGCCGTGATGCCGTCGAGGCCGAGCTCGGCCGCCGTAAAGGCGCGGTCGGTCGGGTAGTTCACCCCGGCCATGGCGCCCGCGCCGAGGGGCGAGACCGAACAGGCCCGCGCCGCGCCGGAGAGCCGCCCGCGGTCGCGGAGCAGGGCCCATGCGTGCGCCAGCACATGCTGCGAGAAACGTATGGGCTGGGCCACCTGCAAATGGGTGTAGCCGGGCATGACGACGTCGATATGTTTTTCTGCAAGCGCGGCAAGGACCGATACGAGCCCCGCAATCAGCCGGTCGATCTGCGCGGCTTCGTCGCGGAGATACAGCCGGAGGTCAAGCGCGATCTGGTCGTTACGGGAGCGCGCCGTGTGGAGCTTGCGCCCCGCGTCGCCGATCCGCCCGGTGAGGGCGGCCTCGATGTTCATGTGAATATCCTCGAGGGAGGCGGAAAACTCGAAGCGGCCCTCCTCGATTTCGCGTTCGATTTCGCGAAGCCCCTTCTCGATCGCACCGAGCTCCGCCACCGACAGGATTCCGGTTTTCCTGAGCATGCGCGCGTGGGCGATCGAGCCCCGTATATCCTGCCGGTAGAGCCGCGCATCGTACTGGATCGAAGCGGACATGCGCTCGGTGATGTCGGAGGAGGTCCCGGCGAAGCGCCCGCCCCAGAGTTTTTTTGTTTTGGTGTCGGTTTTCTTTTTCATCGATTGTTTCCGGCTAACTCATCCCCCCGGCCCATTCCCGGGATCCCCCCTCTCTTTCGTTCAAAGAGAGGGGGTTAGGGGGTGAGTTAGCCCGCTCCTGATTCAATTAACAACAATTCAGTATGCACATCTTCGGCTTCATTTGCAAACTGAATAAATTTCATTAAGCGGTTTGATTCACCAGGAAATTGTATCAACTCATCCCCCCGGCCCCCTTCTCTTCGGAAAAGAGAAGGGGGAGCATCAGCAGCGAACTCCTTCCCGGGATCCCCCCTCTCTTTCGTTTAAAGAGAGGAGGTTAGGGGGTGAGTTAACCCGCTCCTGATTCAATTAACAACAATTCAGTATGCACGTCCCCTGCTTCATTTGCAAACTGAATAAATTTCATTAAGCGGTTTGATTCACCGGGAAATGGTATCAACTCATCCCCCCGGCCCCCTTCTCTTCGGAAAAGAGAAGGGGGAGCATCAGCAGCGAACTCATTCCCGGGATCCCCCCTCTCTTTCGTTTAAAGAGAGGGGGTTAGGGGGTGAGTTAGCCCGCTCCTGATTCAATTAATAACAATTCAGCATGCACGTCCCCGGCTTCATTTGCAAACTGAATAAACTTCATTAAGCGGTTTGATTCACCGGGAAATTGTATCAACTCATCCCCCCGGCCCCCTTCTCTTCGGAAAAGAGAAGGGGGAGCATCAGCAGCGAACTCCTTCCCGGGATCCCCCCTCTCTTTCGTTTAAAGAGAGGAGGTTAGGGGGTGAGTTAACCCGCCTGAATCTCCGCCACCAGGGCGTCGACGTACGCGCCGATCGTCTCTATCTGCGGGCGCATCTCGTACTCGAGGATGTCGGAGAGGCTGATGATGTCGTTGTTCTCGAGCGAGGAGAGTATCTGCGAAAGCAGATCGTTCAATGCGCGGTTGCGCTCCTCCAGGGAAACGCCGTCGATCACGATGCGCGACGGGTCCACCCGGAACACCGGCGCGCACTGGTAGCAGGCGCGGGTATACGCGTAGATGAATTCAACGAACGAGCGGAAATGCCCCGATGCGTCGGCGTCCCTGCCCTCCTGGTAGAGCCGGACCGTTTCCGCGAGCGCGCCCGACTGGGCGCCGATTTCCTCCCTTACACGATGCAGCGATTCCATGAGCACGTCGGGCGACTCCAGGCTCAGCACCACGAGGCGGCGCAGGTTCTCGCTCATCAGCATCATCCGCAAAATCTCCTTGATCGCGGGGAAAACATCGCCCCTCCGTTCGAAAACCGCGAGCAGACCTTCGCCATCCCCGGCCGCGCGCACCGATTCGGAAAAATCGGCCAGGCGCTCCAGGTAGTCCCTCACCGTGGCGTCGCGGCAACTCACCTCTTCGGGCGCGACCCCCAGGAGCGCGAGCGTGGAAATGAGGACCTCGCCCAGCCATGCGGCGCCTCCCGCAAGCGATTCCGCCGCGCCGGGCTCAACGGCGCGTTTCTCGAGCGAACGGCGAACGAACGAATCGGCCCTGTCGCAGTAGGCGTCGCCCTCCTCCAGGGATGCGATCACGACATCGGCCCGGGACTGGACGATGCAGTCGATCGAACGCACCGAGTCCAGCGGCATATCGGGCAGGCTTTCGATCATGTAAGGCTCATCGTTTATACGCGCCTCGGTAAACACGAGTTCCCGCTCCCGCGCCCAGCCGGACACGGAAGCGATCACTTCGGCCACGCTTTTCTCTCTCTCGAGGCTGAAATTTATGGGAAGGCTGTTGATCCGGATGTCCACTGCTTTACCTCGCAAGAGTGATTGTTTTTTATTTTTCTTCGCTTCCGCCCTGCAGACCCTTCATCTGGTTCTTCATCCAGTCACCCTGCGACTTGGCGCCCGAGATGGACTTTTCCATGGTCGAGAACTTCTTGCGGAGCTTGTCTTCGTACTTTTTCAGGTGTTCCTGGTGGCGCTCGATCCGGCTGTTGGTCGCCTGAATATTGGTGTCCTCGAGGTCCATCTTATTGGCGATGATGTTCTTCCCCGACGAAACATACGGGCGAAGGACCGTTTCAACCCGAAAGGCCATGCCGCCGTCGATGCGGTTATCTCCGTCATTATCCGAACCGTAAAACTCCTCAACGCCTTCCGGATTGTCCTTCAGTGTCGATAGAAGCAATCCTTCGTCGACGACGAGCTTACCCTCTCGGATGCTCTCCCACGAGGCGTTGATGGCGCCGGTGGAGACGCCCATCTGAGTGATGAGCCTTATGGGCTTTTCGGCGCGGCTGGGATAGGCGTTGCTGACCGTCTCCTTGAGGGTGTTCTCCAGGCGAAGTATGGTCATATCGCCCACGAAGAGGCCGCTTTTATACTTGTTCGATTTATAGTCGCCGGGCTTCTCGCTCTTCTCGGTCTTGATGAGCAGCCTGTTTAATTCCAGATAATTGTTGTACGCCAAAACAAAGGCCTTTATCTTCTCGACAGCCTTTTCGACGTTCGGCTCCACCTTGACGGTCACCACACCGTCCGATTTGGAACGCAGCTCGAGCGTAAGTCCCTTAACGATGTCCGTGAGTCCCTCGTTTTTATCGCGCTGAACCTCCAGGCCGTCTACCTTCACCCGCGCGTCAGCGGCTTTCGCCACTTCGTGTTTGGGATCCAGAAGCCCCCTGCCGTCAAGCGGGGTAAAGATGGCCGCGTCGGAGAAGACCGAAGCGCCCTCGTTGCCGTAAAATATCACTTTTGAAATGGTTTTGCCGTCGAAGTCCGCGCCAACGGGGATCTCCATCTTTCCGCTGAACTTTTTATCGACCGGATACAGCTTCTCCTCGCGTTTGTCCCCCACCTGGGACACCACGCCGACCCCCAGCACATCTGAAATCTCCTCCTTCGGCTCCTTCTTTTTGAGCGGGCGGATGCGCGACACGTTATAGCCATGAAGCTCGATCCCCTTTATGACGGTCTTCTCGTCCGGGCCGATCTCGAGACGGTAGGGGAGATTGTCGTCCTTTTCCTGGTCGGGAGGCGTATGGTTTACGTTAAACTCGATTACCGTGTTCTTTTTCGCCCCCACACCGGCGGGCAGCACATATTCGCGCCACAGGGCGCCGTTGATTGAGATTTTTTTGCCGTCCTTGTCGACCTCGATACTGCCGTCGTCTTTCCTGGGCTCTTTGCCCGCGTAGGGCACGAAATACTTGTTGTCGAACACCAGCGCGGTCTTCTGCTTTTCCTCTCCTTTTTCGCCCTTTACCAGTCCTATGGCATAGAGGAAGTCCTTGCCCTCCGACAGGTTTATCTCGCCCTTTTTGCCCGAGGTTTTGGATTCGAGCGTGAGCACATGCCTGTTTTCAGTGGTATTGATGTACGAGGTGGAGACGATGTCGGATGCGGCCTCGTCGATCTGCTCCTGCAGCGCCTTGAGCGTACCGCCCCGGAACCGCACGATTTTGGACACGCCGTTGATCTCTATCTTGAATTTCCCTTCGGGAAACCGCTGGTCGTCCGCTATGGAATCGGTGGAAAGCCGGTGTGTCGAGGCCAGCTCGAGCACCTCGAGCCTTCGCACTCCCTTTTCGGCGTACCTGTTGGCCGTGGCGTCGATAACGCCCGGATTGGATGACAGCGCCAACTTGTCGGCATAGGACGCCCTGTGGCCGTAAAGATCCCTTGCGGCCGCGTTAACGGCATTCACCCTGGCCTTGAGCTCCTCCAGGGCCTCTTTGCGCCTGCTAAAGGTGGTCTTCTCGTCCTCCCACTGACGTATGGGACGGGCTTCCACCTCTACAAGCTTTTTTATTATATCGTCGGTATTGAGACCGGAGGCCATGCCCCCAAAAGTGACCGGCATATACTACCTCGTCCGGACCGCCCGCCCCCCCGAGGATGCACGGGCCGCCCGCAGTAATAAGCGACTCTACAAAGGTACCGGAAATGGTATAATCATTCAATATATTATCGGCATAAACGCGACATAACATTATACCATTGCCGCCGGTCATAAATCCCGCTACCGCGATTCGTCAACGAACATGCCGATGAAATCGTGCATGTGTTTGAGAAGCTGCCTAAGCTCCCTGGGCGGGATCTCCCGCACCGTCTCGTTGGTCCGGCTGTCCTGGATCTTCATCACGATCCGCTGTGTGTCATCGTCCACCGAGAAGGCGATCTTCCTGTCCATGGATCTGGTCGCCGAATTGAGCATGGAAGCCAGGCTGTCGGCGTTTTCCCTGCTGAGAGGGGGGCTGCCCCCGTCGTCTTCCCGCACCTTATTGTGCGCCTGGCCGGCCTGTTCCTTCAGTCCGGCTATCTTTGTTTGTCCGGTGTTTACCGGCATGACTCTGTTAATATCCATCGTTTCCTCCTTGATATGGCTCGCCGCTTGAAAAGCGGGCCGCGGCCATTTTCCCCCGTCCTACCTCCCTGTTAGGGCGAAAAAGGGAACCTGCTCCGGCCTCCCAACCGGAGCGGGATGAAACAGACTGCACTGCGTAGCCCGTCTCAGTTTTAATAAGGACCCTCACTGGAGCAGTTGCAGTATAAGCTGAGGCTTTTGATTCGCCTGAGCCAGCATCGCAGTACCACTCTTCACGAGGATCTGGTTCTTTGTGAACTCAACCATTTCCGAGGCCATGTCCGCGTCCCGTATCCGGGAATCGGCAGCGAGCATGTTTTCGTAATTCCGCGACAGGGCGCTGATGGTGTTCTCCATCCTGTTGTAGTAAGCCCCCAGATCCGCCCTCTGGCGATTCAGCTTGTCCAAAGCCAAATCGATGTACCCAATCATGGAATTGGCCAGTCCAACCGTGGAGATGGAGCGTTTTCTCGCCCCGTCCACCAGGTTGAGGGCCCTGGCGCTCATCGTGCCGATATAAGCCCTCATCCTCTGGCCCTGGTTGGGTCCCACATGGAAGAACATGCTGCCGGTTTTGCTGTTGCGTCCGTACATGCCGGTAAGCATCTTCATCCTGTTGAATTCGGCGGAGGTGGTTATACGGTCCACTTCCTCGATCAACTGCGAAACCTCGACCTGGATCTGCATCCTGTCCGCGTTTGAATAAATCCCGTTGGCCGACTGCACCGCGAGCATCCGGACCCGCTGCAAAATGTCGTTGATCTGCTGGAGAGACCCTTCGGCGACCTGAATAAAAGAAAGCCCGTTCTGGGAATTCTTTTCAGCCTGGAGCAGGCCGTTGATCTGGGTGCGCATCTTTTCAGACACGGCCAGACCCGAAGCGTCGTCACCAGCCCGGTTGATACGCTCGCCCGATGCAAGCTTTTCAATGGACTTATCCATCCTTTCGGAAACCGCCTGGAGCTGCCTGTTAGCGAAAATGGCGCTCATGTTGTGATTGATTCTCATACGACTCCCTCCCTTGTTGTGTTTCGGGACGGCCGCCTGTGGTTTTTTTGGGACCGTCGCGGATTTGTCGGCCCCCGCGTCATGCGGAAACCGGATCCACCCGAACGGATCAGGGGTTTTCTCCCCGGCAATGAAGCCCGGACTGCCCATGTCCAGACGACACCGGCCGACGGAACGCTCCGTCAGCCGGTGATGCCCTCCCCCGCATCACCGGCTGACGGAGCAGCCGGGTGGAGGACAGTCTGGGAACAGCAGGAGAACGTACGAGAATCCTGGTGAGTTTTCAAAGAACCGGGAAAACGTGATTTTACGGTTTGCTTATCCAAGCAACCGTAAAATCGACTGGGGCTGCAGGTTTGCCTGCGCAAGCATCGCAGTGCCTGTATGGACAAGGATGGTGCTCCTGGTGAAGTTCACCATCTCTTCGGCCATATCGGCGTCTCTGATACGTGATTCCGCCGCCTGGGTGTTCTCATAGGCGGACATAAGGCCCTTCGCGGTCATCTCAAGCCTGTTGTAATACGCGCCGAGATCGGCGCGCTGCTTGGAAAGCCGCTGCAGCGCCATGTCCATCAGGCCTATCGCGTTGTTCGCGCCCCCGGGCGATGAGAGCGATACGACAACCTTGCCCGTGCCGTCCCTCAAGCGGAAGGACTGGGCCGTCATCGTACCGATGTAAATGCGCTCGCGCTGATTCGCGTTCGCACCCATATGCAACCACATAGACGCCTTCGGGTTCACCTTCGAAAATTCTCCGGTGAGCACCTTGAAACGGTTGAATTCCGCCTGCGACGCGATCCTGTCGACCTCGTCCACGAGCGCGGAAACCTCCACCTGAATGAGCTGACGGTCTTCGTTCGAATAGATGCCGTTCGCCGCCTGCACGGACAGCACCCTGATCCTCTGGATGATCTGGGCGGACTGATTGAGATACCCCTCGGCGGTCTGTACGAACGACATCCCGTCCTCGGTGTTCCGCTCGGCCTGCCTGAGTCCCTGGATCTGGGTCCGCATCTTCTCGGAAACAGCCAGCCCCGAAGCATCGTCTCCCGCCTTGTTGATACGAATGCCGGAGGAGAGCTTCTGCATACTCTTGTCCACGTCCCAATGCGTAAACTTCAGCGTCCTGTTCGCATTGATCGCACCCATGTTGTTGTTGATGATCATTTTACACTCCTTTGTATTTGGTTTTCCGGCTTCCCTGCCGGGCCCCGTCCCGGGCGGCGGGACGCGGCTTTTCCAGGAATAACAGACCGGCTTTACGATAACAGCCGGGATATTCCCATTCCAGGCTTATAAATGGGCGAATAAAAGACTGGAACGCAATACAAAGGAGCTTAACGATCATCAGATCATCACCATGGTGTGTAAGCCCCAGCGTTTTCAAAGAACGAACGGGAGAGTCGAAACTACTCCCTGTTCGTACCTTCGGCCCCTTCGGCATGAGAGTTTACCCGCACTGGAGTTTTATGGTGATGATTAAAGGCGTTTATATGAGATTATGGATGTTTTTCATTAGATATGACCTATACTTGTGTTTTTGTCAAAAAATGTCTTTTATTTTCATTGATCGGGTACGTTTTACCGTAAGCCCCGGCTCTGTGCAATCGCGTGTAAATTAGTTTTCGGGGGATAGTCTGTCATCACGAGCCCCTGTCTCACCGGGGCGTGGCAATCTCTTTTTCTACCGAGCTTTATTGATTAACTTCCCGCCTTTTGAGATCGCCCGCGTCGCTGCGCTCCTCGCGATGACGATTTACCCCCGGGATTTCGTCACACCCCTCGGATCATTCCATAATCCCTGTAAATATTGATTGAAATTCCCGGGAGCCTCCTGTAGCATTTGTCGTTTTGATGAATATCACCACCCCATTAAACGGTGCGTTATAAACGAAATACTCAGTTGACATACAAACGGGCATGGTTTTAACGTGGACCGTCGTTTTAACGACTCGTTACCATATATAGAACCGCTGCCGGAGATTCGTCCCGGCGTCATCCCGCGTTCGGAATCGGCGGCGCGGGTCCACGGCATCCCCGATGACCCACCGGCGGCACAGAATTATCAAAGGAGAAAGGAGTCATTGCATGAAAAGAGTCCTCGTTGTTTTTCTCGCTCTCGTGGCGGTGTTGTACCTGGCGCCCGCGGCCGTATCGATCGGCCTGGCGGCGGGGCATGGCGCCGCGGGTGTTGAAAACCCCGGCGCCCATGCGACTGCCGCCCCGGAGGTGGCCGCCGCGCACGAAAGCAATTTAGGTAAAGATCTCCCGCTCTGGTCGGCCCTGCCCTTTGCCGGAATCCTGCTTTCCATAGCCCTCTTCCCGCTCGTAGCGCCGCATTTCTGGCACCGTCACTTTCCAAAGATTTCGGCGGCATGGGCTCTTGCGTTCGCCGTGCCCTTCGTCTTCGTTTACAGGGGCGACGCGATGTACGAGATCCTTCACATCTACATCGCCGACTACATACCCTTCATCATCCTTTTGTGGTCGCTCTTCGTCATATCGGGGGGCATCTACGTGAAGGGCACGCTCAAGGGAAGCCCGGCCGTCAACGCGCTCATCATCCTGATCGGCACCGCGCTCGCGTCCTGGATCGGCACCACCGGCGCGTCGATGCTCCTCATCAGGCCGATCATACGCTCGAACATGTGGAGAAAGCACAAGGCGCATACCATCGTGTTTTTCATCTTTCTGGTCAGCAACATCGGCGGCACCCTCACACCTCTGGGCGACCCCCCGCTCTTCCTCGGCTTTCTGCAAGGGGTCCCCTTCTTCTGGACCTTCAAGATACTGCCCGAGATGCTCGTTATTGTGACCATTCTGATGGCGGTCTACTTCGCGATGGATTCTTACTTGTATAAGAAAGAGGACAAATCCGCGATGACCACCGAGAAAGAGGCCATCAGCATTGAAGGCGGAATAAACTTCCTTTTCCTCGCCGGCGTAATCGGCGGCGTACTGTTCAGCGGCGTCTACCAGGCGAAGCTCGGCCAAGTTAACATCCTCGGGGTGCACCAGAGCATTGCCAACCTCATCAAGGACTTCATCCTCGTGCTCATGGCATTTCTCTCTCTCTGGATAACGAAAAAAGCGGTCCGCTCCGCTAACGAGTTCAGCTGGTTCCCGATCAAGGAGGTCGCCTATCTCTTCGCCGGCATATTCATGACGATCATCCCGGCGCTCGCCATCCTCAAGGCTGGCGAACAGGGCGCGCTCGCATGGCTGACAAAGGCAGTGGAAACTCCCGCTCATTATTTCTGGGCGACCGGCATTCTGTCGAGCTTCCTCGACAACGCCCCGACCTACCTTTCCTTCTTTAACAGCCTGCTCGGCAAGTTCTATCCGGGCATGCCGGAGGCGGTCGCCGTTTCGAAACTTGTCGTAGAGCAGGTACCCTATCTGGCGGCGGTTTCGTCAGCCGCGGTCTTCATGGGGGCCAACACCTATATCGGAAACGCGCCCAACTTCATGGTCAAGGCGATCGCGGAAGAGTCGGGAATAGCCATGCCGAGCTTCTTCGGTTACATGTTCAAGTATTCGATTCCGGTACTGATTCCGATTTTCATCTTACTCACACTGCTGTTTTTCTGACGCCTTTATTATTCGGCGCCGCCGCCCATTCGCGGCGGTCCCGATAATTCGCAATGATCAATGATGCAAAGGAGAACACTCATGGCAAAACAATACAGCGAGGTGGTCTTTGAGGGCCATCACGGCATTATTCGCGGGTTTATCGAGGGATTCGTCGCCGGAAGCGGAAAGGAGGCCTCGTTCTTTTTCAGCGACAGGGTCGGCGTAAAGGCTGAAACGATGTCGGATATTCTGAAGGAATGGATCAGCCTGAGCAACAAGATTCACCATATTGTGATGGAGTCGGACCTCCTCGAAAAGATCCGAAAGTCCGTCGAGCGGCTCAACGACAGCGAAAGCCTCAACAAAGGTTCCATCAAATCGGTAAAGCCGATAAAAGCGGCGTCGTTCAGGCTCAAGTTCATCACCTACGGCAGGAAATACGGCGAGGACATCAAAAAACTCCTCGAAAAACTTCCGGGAGGCCTTTCATTGAAGGATTACTCGCCGGTAGAAAAGGTCGACAAGGACGCAAAGGGCGTCGAGCGCTATTCCCCCGTTCACGAATACACCTTTGAGGGAACGGGAGTCATCTCCGGCCCTGTCGATGAGGTGATCGCATTCCGCAAGGTGCTGGATGACCATCCTCTCGTCGATGTCACCGTGATAGATCTGGAGTTCTGAGTGCGCCCCGACCGCCCGCGATCCATCGCGGGCGGCGTTTTCCCGCCGCCGGGCTCGGAAGGGCCTTCGCTTTATTTCCCGATACGGTCGCGTTGAATTACTCCGGTGCGGGGGCCGCCCCGGCCGGGTATTCAGGCTTTCTTCCGCGACAATCTCCGCAGTTCATCTGCGAGCAGCGCCGCCGGACGCGAGAGGGTTTTTCCATGCCGGTATACGAGGAAAATATCGCGCCGTATGGTGAAGCCCTTGATCTTCAGGATTTTCAGCTTTTCGGAAATCATCACCGCGGGGAGCGCGAGGCGGGAGATAAAACCGACACCGAGACCGGCCGCGACGGCCTCGCGCACGCCTTCCGAGGCGGTGCATTCCAGCGCAACCGGAAGGTCGGCCGGAGAAACGCCGCGTTATATGAGCGCGGGAAGTACATAGGCGGAAGGGATGATGCTGGAAGCAACGACCGTCACCCCCGCCGCGACCGCGTCCGATATCTCCTTTCGAAGCGGCCCGATTTCATCGAAATGCCTCTCGCAGAAAGTCTTGAATATCCCGCCCTGCGGGGTGAGCGCGAGTACCCTGCTGCTTCGCCGTATGAGTTCGATGCCGGGCGTCTCCTCGAGCGCGGAGACGCGGTTGCTCATGGCCGCCTGTCCCACCCTGAGCGCGCGCGACGCGAGCGTAAAGCTGCGGTGTTCAACAACGACCAGAATTGGCGGAGCTGTTTGAGGTCGAAATTGAGCTTTTTCATGGCAGTGTATTTCCATCCGTATATGTTCCATGCCGGCATATCAATTTTTGATTATCGAGTCGCGGGCTCTTACAGCGCTTCCTTAATCCCCGCAGAAAGACCTCAGGATCAGGCACGCTGCATATACATGTCATTGTCCCCCTTTGGGGATATGGGGGGCCGTCTTGCGGGGGATATCTCCGCCACCACACAAATTATTCTAAAACGACTTGCGGCAATTCCCCGATCATGATATTAAGGCATCAGACGGCCGCCGGCCGCATCGACCGAACCAACAGGAAGAGCACCCATGAGTATTAAGACGAAAGTGGCAGTCGCGGGGATCATTACGACCACCGTACTGCTCTTCGCGTATGTATCGCTTCGCTCGGGGACCATTGAAGGCGAGTACGTTAAAACCCTGGTGGCGCAGAGCGACCGCATAGCGATCGCATTCGCCGGCTTCGAAAAGGAAAAAGCCCGCGCCGCCCGCAACCTCAACCGGTTCCTGGCGGAGACCAACCGCGAACACGCAAACGTAGCCCTTCTCGCCGTGGCCGACGACTCGAACAGGGTGCTCGCCGGCGGGAAAAGCGACCGCTACATAGGCGACCGAAACCTCTTCGACGAAATAACCGGCGCCTTCACCCGTGGAGATTTCGTTCACCGGAAAAGCGCCGGCTACACGGTGCGATACTTCGAGCAGACGAAGTTCTATATATTCGTAAAGGAAACACCGTCGGGCAGGCTTCTTATCGCCTTTCCGTATAAACTGCGCGGCAAACTCATGGTGAAGCTTCTCCTCGAGATCGCGCTCATCGTCATCCTCGCGGTGGTGTTCACCACGGCGCTGTATCTTTATCTTGTGCGGCGCGAGGGGCCCGCTTTCCGGCCCCGGGCGGAGGCCGCGCGGCACGCGGCGGATACACCTGCCGGTAAAAGGCCCGAAACGGTCGAAAGCCCCGGCCCTGGCGGTCCCGCGGCCGAGTCCCTGGCCGCCATCTCATCGCGCTATGCCGATGCGGTCGTATCGCTTTACATTATAAATGAATCGATGTCCTCTCTCGAGAAGCACCTCGAATTTGCCGGCGGTTCGCATTCGCCCATCGGAGCGGCCGTGGACGCCATCGACGCCACCGACGAAATCGGAGAGGAGCTGAAACTGGACTCGACGCTGGTGCTCAACCGCAGCAGGAAGCTCATCATTCCACTCATGCATCGTGGCGCCCTTGTGGGCGCCGTAAGCGTTTCGCGCGATAAAGGCTTTTCGGGAGCGGAAACGGCCGACCTGAAAAAACGCTCGATCGATCTGTCCCGCGCCATCGGGGCCGGGCTCGCGCGCTGAACGATTACGCGCGCTACCTGTAGCGCGCGTAATCGATCTCGAGGCTGTGTATGGTATAGGTGAGGATGCGCTTGGTGGTGCCGAGCATTTCGGCGGCCCTGGTTATATTTCCCCGCGACATCTTGAGGTGGTCGATGATGATCTCCCTGCGGTATCGGTCGACCATATCCTCGAGCGTTACCGGCGCGGCGGGCGGACTGGCCATCTGGAGCGACGGCGGGAGGTGATAGCTTCGGATAACGTCCTCTCCGCTCATGATCACGGCGCGCTCGACGCAGTTCTCGAGCTCGCGCACGTTTCCCGGCCAGTGGTACGCGGCAAGCATGTCGATGGCCTCGCTGCTTATCCTCCCGATCGTCTTTCCGTGCCCGCGCGAAAAGCGCTCCAGAAAATGGTCGGCCAGCAGGATGACGTCGGCCTTGCGTTCGCGCAGCGGCGGAACGTAAAGCGGGAACACGTTCAACCGGTAATACAGGTCCTCTCGAAACTCGCCCCGGGCCATCTTCTCCTCGAGGTTGCGGTGAGTGGCCGCGATGATGCGCACGTCGAGGGGAATGGTCTTCTCGCCGCCGAGGCGCTCAATGCTCTTTTCCTGGATGGCGCGTAAAAGCTTCACCTGGAGATGCCGGGCCAGGTCGCCGATCTCGTCGAGAAAGATGGTGCCGCCATGGGCGAGCTCGAAGCGCCCCTTCTTGAGCGCGGCTGCGCCGGTAAAGGCCCCCTTTTCGTGGCCGAAGAGCTCGCTTTCGATCAGGCTTTCGGGGAGAGCCGCGACGTTGATGCGCACGTACGGCCCTTTCTTCCTCGGGCTGTTTTCGTGTATGGCGTTGGCGACGAGCTCCTTGCCGGTGCCGCTTTCTCCGCAAACCAGTACCGTCGAGGCCGTCGGCGCAACCATCAATATCTTTTCGCAGAGCTCGTGCATCGCCGCCGAGTTGCCGATGATGTTCGCCGGACGCCTCCGCTCCGACAGCCTGAGCTCGAGGAGCTTATTTTCCTGCTCCAGCTGGGATTCGCGCCGGCGCAGCTCGCCGCGGCTGCGAACGGCGTGCGCGATCATGATGGCCGTGGTGGTAAGCACGCTCAGGTCGCGAGCGAAGGACGGATCGTCCCCGGGCGTCTTGTCGATGGAAATGGTGCCCACCGTGTCTACGTCGATTTTAATCGGTACGCATATGAACGCCATGGAGTCCGAATCGCCCGGAGTTCGCGCGAGCGTCCTGTTAAGAAAGAGCGGCTCATTTCCTATTGACGGAACCACGATCGGTTCGCCAGTGGCGACCACCCTGCCGGTGATCCCCTCACCCGGTTTGTACACGCCCCTTCGTATCTCCTCGTCGGAATAGCCGACCGAGGCGTCGACGAAAATGTCGTCGGTTGTACGGTCGCGGATGCTGATCATGCCGCGCCGGACTGAAAGGTGCGCGCGAAGAAGCCCGAGTACTCCGTCGAGGAGGTCCTCTATCCGGGTAAACGAGGTGAATATCCTTCCCATCTGGTAAAGGAAGCGGGTTTCGGCGGCCGGCCCGTTTGATACGGGCGTAGTGGCGAGGACGTGATTTTCCATTTAAAAAGCCTCCGTCCGGCACTCAATCATCAGCGCTGGCCGGGCACGGAACCAGTATACACCGAATACGATTACCGGACCGTACTCTTTTTCATTGAATGGGCCCGTATGACCGCAATTTTACATGGACGTAAAATACCAAACGCGACGAGATGAGCCGGATTGTGACGGCCGGCCCGGCAACCACGCCCCCTGACCCCGCTCTTTGATACGAAAGGGCGGGGTAATCCCGGCATCGGAATCATTGCCAAATCCCTCGTCTCTTTTCCGAAGAGATGGGCGGGGTCGGGTCGTTCGATCTAAAAATAATTGCGTTCGATAACCGCGATAATGGTATAGTAATGAATCCAATTGATCGAAAATAGAGACAGTGGGTTCTCCATCACCCGCGAATTGTACTATGAATACCACACTGCCCCTTATCAAGAAAACGATTTACCTCGAAACGGTCGATGGCTCCGGCGCGAAGGATATTCCGTTCGACGCCGACTTCGGCGGCATTGCGGTTGCGTTGATATTCTCGTCCAAACCGGTGAAGGCAGGCCAGTATAACGCACTCGTACGCCGGCTCGAATCCAGAGGGCTTACGGTCGTCTCGCACCACATTGAGAACACGGACCCGCACGCGCTCGGCCCGGTACGCGCGGCGGTCCGCGATATAAACGCCGCTCTTACCCTGGGCGACTGCCTCGTGGTTTCATTCGGCGAAAGCCACGCGCTCACGGTGCTGCTGTGCCATCTGCTGAAAACCGGTCTGCCGCTCGAAGACGCAATCCATACCGTAAGGGAAACCCGAAACGATCCGCTGTTCCTCGACGAAGACCTCTCTTTTCTTCTCGAATTTCAGAAAATGCCGGGGCGAAAAGCGGACTTCCCCGCGGAGTACGAACGTTTTCGCACCGATTATTCGATTGAACTGAAACCCCTCGCCCAAGGCCTGCCAAAAATCGAGGGCCTGTCGGGCCCGGCCATCCTCGACGCCATCGCGGTACGCGGCCCGCAGGCAGACGCCGGCACCAGTCGGCCGGAAACCGGGGACGATGCGCCCTCGAAACCGCTGGTCACCGAGCTGCCGGACCCTTATGAATTTCAGCTCGAACGATTCATCGATGAAGACCGCGCGGCATACCCGGAAATCTCCGCCGAGTCCACGCTGTACGATGAGGCGTTCATCGTTGAGCAACCCGCCCTTCCGGAGCCTGAAACGCTCGCTACGGAAGAACGGATACCGTCCGAAGGCGCGGCCGAAGCCGCACCCCGCGCGGGTGCGCCCGAGACGATACCGGAGATGTCCGCGGAAGCTGTGTCCGGGGAGGAAACGCTCCCGCGTCCCGGGCGTCGGGCCCGCGCCGGAGCGGGCGGTAAAGCCGTTGCGCAGACGGGCTCGTTCTACGCATCGCTGCGCTTTAAACTGATATCGATCATCTCGCTGGTCATAACACTCTCCCTGTCAGGGATGATCTTCCTCGCCACCTACTTCTTCAAGGAAGACAACAAGCTCAGGGTCGAGGAGAACAACCACAAGATCTCCGAGGTCGTCGCGCTCAAGGCCCAGGGTGACATTGAAACGCTTATAAAGCGGGCCGAACTCGTCGCCGGAAAAATCGCCGGCGCTCCGGCCGCGGCCGCACTGGCGGGCGAGCCCTACATCATCCACGCCGCAATCGCCCGGCGGGGACAGGGCGGTCCCGCGTTCGTATTCGCCGGGACCGCGCGCAACACGGCCCTCATGGGCAGGCTGCAACTGACCGCGGAGTCTCTCGAAACGGCGCTGAAGGGAACCGGGGGAAACATCGTCCGATCGTTCAACGGGGAGACCGTCATTCAGAACGTGTCGCCGCTGGTCAACCTTCCCCTCCTGGCGCTCGGCGTCCCGCTCGAGCGGGACGCCTCCGGCAGGGTGGGCTCGGTGCTCGCCTGCCTGGTAAGCCCGGAAAACCTCATGAAGGCATTCCAGTCGCGCGGCGGTATAACCACCGTTTTCATGATAAACGAGGCCGGCGACGTCATCGCGCACCCGGATACGAGCATCGTCGTCTCCGGCGGCAACTTCATCGAGCTTCCCATCGTGAAGATGATGATGACGAGCAAGATTGACAACGGCCAGACGCGCTATCGCGATGAGAAAAGGGTATTCCACATCGGCTCGTTCAGGAAGGTATCCACAGGAGGCCTTGGCGTCATCGCCACCGTCGAGGAACGGAAGGCCTTCGAGGAAGTCTATAATATCCAGCGGCGCAATATCTACATCATGGTGATCGTCCTTACTGTCGTCGTTTTGATAATCTTCTATTTCGGCAACACCATCACCACGCCAATCATAGACCTTGTATGGGCGACAAAGAAAATAAAGGAGGGTGACTACCGGGTCGACATCCTGCCAACCACGCGCGACGAGATCGGCGAGCTCACCGCCTCGTTCATCGAAATGGGCCGGGGCCTGGAGGAGCGCGAGAAGATCAAGTCAGCTTTCGGCAAGTTCGTGAACAAGGATATCGCGGAAGCCGCCATGCGCGGCTCGCTCGCCCTCGGAGGCGAGCGCAAGACGGTGGCGATACTGTTCACGGATATCCGCTCATTCACCTCCATTTCCGAGAAGCTCCAGCCGGAGGAGGTGGTAGAGTTCCTTAACCAGTATTTGACGCGCATGGTCGAGTGCGTCAACCTCACCAACGGCGTCGTCGACAAGTTTATCGGCGACGCGATCATGGCGGTATGGGGAACGCCCGTTTCAAGGGGCAATGACACCGAGGACGCCATCAATAGCGCGCTTTTGATGCGGAAATCGCTTGTCGAATTCAATAGCGACCGCGGCAGCCCGGGGAAACCGGTCATCAACATCGGCTGCGGCGTTAACACCGGTCTCGTGCTCGCCGGCCAGATCGGTTCGGACGACCGCATGGAGTACACCATCATCGGCGACGCGGTGAACCTCGCCTCGCGCATCGAGTCGCTCACCAGGCCCCTCGGCACCGACATCCTGATAAGCGAGGACTCGTACGAGCTGGTGAAGGGCGTCTTTTCCGTCGTCCCCATGCAGGCCATAAAAGTAAAGGGCAAGGAAAAGCCTCAGCGGATATACGCCGTGATGGGAAGGCTCGACGATCCGGGCAGGCCCGCCTCGGTCGAAGAGCTCCGCGCGCATGCCGGAATAATTACGCCGCCCGAAACCGCCGGGCAGGCCCTCGAGGAGTTGCCGGCGGGGAGCGAATTGAAATATGAGATCGTTGAACACTAACGTACTCGTTCCGGCCGCGGGCGCCGTCATCATCGCCGTCTTTTCCCTCCTCCTGTACCTCGACATGAGGGGAGGAAAGGGCGTCGCGCATAACGAAGAGATCGGCACCATCACGTTCAAACGGCAGACAGCCCAGCGCAAGTACGCGTCGCAGGTCGTCTGGGACGATCTCGCCCAGAACATCCCGGTCTACAATTACGACTCCATCCGCACTTCCGACATGTCCGAGGCCGTCATAAAGCTCAAGGACGGCACTGAGATCGCGTTAAACGAGAACAGCATGATTCTGCTCGCCATGACGAAGGACGACGTAAGCGTCGACTTCACGCGCGGCTCGATCGCGGCCAACCGTGACAATGCGGACAAAAAGCTCAACATCACTGCGGGAGGCGCCGTCGTCGCGCTCGGTGAAGGCGCGCTGAACCTGTCGCGCGGCAGGGGCGAGGGGCTCGACCTTACTCTGAACAGGGGAAGCGCCCGGGTCAAATTGGGCGAGAGCGAAAAAGACGTGGCGACCGACCAGCGCATCGTGGTTGCGGACGACGTGCGCGTCTTCAATCTTACGATACGGCTGTCCTCGCCGGGACCAAACGAATACTTCTTCACGCCCGCCGGTAAAGCGACGATCGCGTTCTCATGGGAACCGGCCCTGGGCGCGGGTCAGGCCTGGCTCGAAACGGCCGCTGACCAGTCGTTCGCGTCCATCACCGGCGCCCGGCCCGTTGCCGGAAAAGCCGCGACGCTGGCGCTGCCCGAAGGCATATCCTACTGGCGCGTGCGCACCGCCGATCGTGCGACCGGCAAGATCGAGGTAAGCGAAAGCCGCCGCCTGGTGTTACTGAAAAGAGAACCGCTCGTGCCGATAACCCCGTCCGACGGGGCGGTTGTCCGGTATACGCTGAACGCACCCATCATCCTGTTCCGATGGTCCGAAAACGCCGCGGGGGGCATGTCAACCCTTTCGGTCTTTCGCGACGCGAAGATGGAAAACCAAATCAAATCGGTAAGCATTGCCGGAACGTCCATCGCGGTCGACGATCTCGCCCTGGGCACCTATTTCTGGCGGGTCGAAAGGACCATATCGGCCGGGGGCAAACAGATTAAGGATACCGGCGCTTTGCGCCGTCTCGTGGTCGAACGAAGCGATACGCCGGTGGCGCCGGAACTCGTCTATCCCGTCGAGGGGGCGGCCGTCAACCGCCTCGCGCTGGAACGCGAGGCCGCGGCGTTCACCTGGAAGAAGAACACCGACCACCCTCTCACGCGCGTCGAGATCGCCCGCGACCGGGCGTTTGCGCAAATCGTCCATACCGGCGATGCGCGCGGCAACGTTATGCGTTTCGCACGGGCGTTCGAGCCGGGCGCGTACTACTGGCGGGCCGTCGGCATAATAGACGAAAAGACCTCCACGCCTCCGTCGGCCTCGCGCGGGTTTCGCGTCGTCGAGACCGGGGACATCACGCTTGTCGGCCCGGCCGAAGGTGCCATTGTCGCGCCCGAGGCGCCGGCGGAAAACGCATCGGTCGATTTTGCGTGGAGGCGGAGCGGAATTGCCGGTCGCTACCGGCTCCAGGTGGCACGCGATGCGTCGTTCGCCGCCGGTTATCGCGAGCGCACAATCGACGGCACCGTAGTCACACTGGACGACATCGAGCCCGGGGATTACGCATGGCGCGTGCTGCTCCTCGACGATGAAGGCAACGAGCTGATGAGAAGCGCGCCGCGCCTTCTGGGCGTCCGCCGGCCCCTGCCCCGGCCCGAAGTACTCTCGCCCGCGGACGGAAATATTGTGGACATGCGCGACAGCGATGCGCTCAATTTCCGCTGGAGGCCGGTAAAGGACGCCACGCAGTACCGGATAGGGCTGTACCACGTGAAGAAAGGAATACATAACAATATTCTCACCAAAGAGACCCGCGATACCGCGATCGCCATGACCGAGCTTGAAAGACTCGACGTGGGCGACTTCTACTGGACGCTGCAGGCGCTGGAGGTCAGCGGGGGCCGTACCGTCGCGCGCCGGAGCCCCGAGGTGCGCTCGCGCTTCAGCATAACGCTCGGCGGCGCGGCCCGGAAACCGGAAATACAATCGCCACGGAAGATCTATGTCGAATAGACCGATCCAGTCATGGCCGGCCGCCTTTGTCCTCTGCATATGCCTGATCGCATCGTTCAATGCAAAGACCCACGCCGCTGAAAGCCCAGCCTCCGCCGGCAAAGCCTCTATCGCCTGGGAGGCCGTGGAGGGCGCGATACGCTATGAAGTGATGATCCGCGACGAAAAGGGCTCGATTGTTTTAAAAGAGACAGTGGAGACCAACCGGGTGAGTTTCTCGCTGGCGCCGGGGAAGTATTCGATCAACATCATCGCCATCAACAAATTCAACAAGCCTCATTCAGAATCCGGACGGGAGGATTTCGAGATCGCAAAGAGGCCCTCGTACCGCCAGGTGACCGAAGGCACGCTCATGCGCATGGCGGCCGGACTGCACTTTTCGATTCCGCTGGCGCCCTGGGACGAATTCCTCAACCCCGCACTTGGCGCGTCGCTTCGCGTCGGCCTTACCGGCACGAGCGGCCTTCGCCGCTACGGCGGGATCGAGGCCGATCTGCGCGCGCTCGGCTACCGCGGCTCCGGCGCGGCCTCCTCGTTGATACCGCTCATGGCGGGCCTCGGCGCGTACGCGCGCATGCCGCTCGGAACTTCGACGGCGCTTTTAGTCCGCGGCGGCGGCGGCATGGCCTTTTCGCGCCTGCTTTACGATGATGCCTCCGGCCAGGAAACGGTCTCCTGGTCGGGGAGGCCGTACTGGGGGGCGGGGCTCGCGCTGGAGTATTCCCTGCCACTGGGATTTTTCATTGAAGGCGGCGTCGAGTACCAAAACATCATGCTCTCGCGAAAGGCCCTTGCGAGCGTCGATGCGTTCCTTTCGGGCGGCATGCTTTTCAACTGGGAGGCGGTCGAAACGCGCAAGGGCGCCATCACGCAGACATCGTCGGCGGTGCTTCCCGTGGCCGTTCGGATTTCGGCCGGGATTCCGTACGTAACGCTCCTTGGCGACTTCGGGTACGTGAAGCGTGAGACCCTCAACGGGATCGACGCGAGCCTCGCCCTGCAGGGAATGCGCGGCCTTATGCGCTTCGCGGGCCTCTCCTTCGATTTCGTGTACGCGGAATTCGAGGGCAAAGGAAGAGCCGAAGGCATGACCTCGTATCTGAACGGGGCGAGCCTTCTTTTCACCACCGACTTCGCCTTCCCGGTCAATCTTCTACTGAAAGCCGGCGGAGGCATCGCGGCATCGAAGCTTGAGTATGAAGATCCCTTTACTTTATCGCCGAAAACAATCTGGACCGAGGATACCTACTATACCGCCGGGGGCGGTCTGGAATTGCGCGTGTACGCCGGTTTATTTGTCGAAGCGCTGGCCGGTTATTATTATATTGATCAGGGAGGCGGCGTCAACGCCCTGAAGATGACCCTGCGGGCCGGGGTGCGGCTGTAAGTGGCGCTGTTCATTGTATATTTACATGCCTTGATAATAATTATTTGCATTGAGCCGACGATTACACGGTATTACCGGAAACGATGAAATCGATACGACTGTTCCCCAATCGCCTGCTGTATCTACCGCCGCTCCTTCTCGTCGCGACGCTGTTGTCGTGCGAGGTGCAGGATTTCGGGGAGATCCTCGAGGCCGCCGACGGGGAGATCCGCTGGTACTCCGTGACGCAGCACGCGGGCGTTTCACTGCCGCTCGAGATCGCCGCGGACGGATCGTTCACCGAGCCGCGGAACGCGAACATGATCACCATCGTCGCCGTGCTCCCCGAGCCCGTCGACCCGGCGTCGATCGGCCCGGCGAATATCGACTTCATCGGCCGCACCAACGCCGCCGCGGTGTGCGACCCGCCGTTTTCCGTCAGCATGGACGCGGCGCATACGCAGGTGCGCGTTACCGTGTTCGGCCTTACCGATATCGCACGCTACCGGATACGGCTAAAGAACGAGAACGGGGTCGAGCTCAGCCAGCGCGTCTTTGCCCGTTTCATGGGCGATGTGCTTTCCGGTGATAGTTTGGTGGACACGATCGATTCCGACAAGGTGCTCGCATTCGTTAATGATCCGGACGACCTCGATCCAACCAACGAACTTCACGTCAGGGCCGACATCGATTGCGACTTCATTCACTTTACGGGCGACCTGACGACACTGCAAAGCGGTTCACCGGCGGGATATCCAAGAACGCTCACGGCGACCGTACCTGACTTTCCGTAAGGCGCACCGGCAGGAAACCATGATGAAACTCATTGCACAATATAAACGCACCTTCCTTCTCCTCGCTTTCGCGACGGCGGTGACGACAGGCTCCTGCGGCGGCGAGAATTACTGGAGCGAGCTCAAAGGCGGATCGTCCTCGGGTACGCTTCCGCCCTCCTTCCCCGTCGGCATGTACGTGAGCACCACCGGAAGCGATGTAACCGGTGACGGAAGCCCGGACAATCCCTATGCGACCATTCAGAACGGGACAACACAGGCGGCTTCTAATGGACTTCACGCGGTCTTCGTGGAGGCCGGCACCTATTCGATTCCAGCGGAGATAACGCTTATCGAGGGGATTTCCCTGTACGGAGGTTTCCGCCCGGGCGACTGGAACGACCGCAGCGTAACGCCCGCGGCGCGCGATACGGGAAGTCCATACTGCACCGAAATTATATACACCGCCGCACCGGCAATCCGCGGCACCGGGCCGATATCCTCGGCAACTGTCGTAGAAGGATTCGTAATTTTCGGCCCGACCGCGTTTTCCAACGAGAACAACTCCAATCCAAGAATATCTAATAACACGATCGTCGGCACCGACATCGGGACCAGTTACGGCATTCACAATCTGAATTCGTCCCCGAACATTCAGTTTAATATCATAATCGGCGCCTCCTTCATCGCGGTCAATGCCTATGGCATCTATAATTCCACCGGCGCGACACCGACCATCACCGCAAATACCATTTATGGATCCCTGGTGACCAGTTCGGACACCGCGAACGGCGTATGCAATACGAACGCTTCAACCGATCCAATAATCGCAGGCAACACCATATACGGCGGTCCAGCCGCCAACACTTCACGCGGAATCTACAACACAAACGGCGCCGAACCGGTAATCATCGGAAACCGGATAGCGAGCGATTCCGCCACCGCCAGCTACGCCATCCATAACGAGGACTGCATCAATGTCGTGCTGAACGGCAACGATATTTTCCCCGGAAACGGATCGGCTTCCTCTGTCGGTGTTTACTGCAGCAATTCGCCAATCTGGATCCTGAACAACGCCGTTCGTGCAGGCGGGGGGGCAACGACCGACTACTCCTTCGGCATACGGCTTGCGGCGAATTCGGACGCCAGCATTTTCAACAACACGATCGACGGCGGCACGGCCGATACCGGCTCGTACGGCATCCGCATATTCAACGCCGCCCCGCTGATACGGAACAACATCATCTTCATATCCGGTTCGGCGCCTCAAAGAGTGGGAATTGTGGAGGGTAACCCCTCTAACTCAGATCCTGTTTTTTTTACAAACAATAACATCTTCGACTGTCCCATCCTATACCACGACGATGACCCGGCCGGTATCGTTGACGACATTGTCGACTGGAACCAGCTTAATGATCCCCTGAACACAACACAGGGGGGGCCGGCCCAATTCAATATATCGGTGCCACTTACCCTCGACGCCGATTTCCGGATACTCGCCCCGCCTCTGGTTGTATGGGAAGGTGGAGCCGATCTTACCGGATTTCTGGATGACGACAAGGACGAGAACCCGCGCACCGTCCCCTGGTCCATCGGCGCGTACGAGTACGACTGAACCCGATAAAATAATTGACCTCACGCGCCCGCATGGCGCATACTGCCTCCCCTCCCGCGGCCGAGCGCGGGAAATTTCATTTAACCGGAACGCCACGCGATGAACTTTATCGACCGACTCCACAACGCCGATCCCCTGGTGCTCGACGGCGCCATGGGCACCGAGATATTCCGCCACCTTCCCGACTACCGGGGCTGCGTGGAGATGCTGAACCTGGAGCGGCCCGACGTCATAGAGCGCGTGTACGGCGCCTATGTCTCGTGCGGGGCCGATATCATCGAAACCAACACCTTCGGCGGAAGCCGGCTCAAGCTCGCCGAGTACGGGCTTAGCGGACGCTGCCGCGAGATCAACCGCGCGGCGGCCGCTCTCGCTCGCGCCACGGCCGCGCCGCGGGGCGTGTACGTGGCGGGCTCCATCGGCCCCTCCGGCAGTCTCGCCGAGCCGCTCGGCGAGACGCGCGTGGACGAGCTCTACGAGTCCTTCGCCGAGCAGGCGCGCGGGCTCGCCGAGGGCGGTGTTGACCTCTTCATCATCGAGACCATGAGCGACCTCCTGGAGGCAAAGACGGCCCTGCGAGCGGTTAAAGACATCACCGACCTGCCCGTCATCGCCAGCATGACCTTCGAGGAGAACGGAAAGACCATCAGCGGCACCGGCATGCTCGCTGCGCTCGCATCGCTCGCGCAGGCGGGCGCGGACGCGGTCGGCGCCAACTGCAGCATGGGGCCCGACGGGCTCGTCGGCCTGTACAAATCGCACATCGGTCTTCTCAGTGAAATCGGTGTGCCGCTCAGTGTGTGGGCGAACGCCGGGCTTCCTGAAATCCAGGACGGAAAGACCTTCTACTCGCTCTCGCCGGAGCGTTTCGCCGGGCTTTCGATGATCTTCGCCGACCTGGGCATAAAGGTCATCGGCGGCTGCTGCGGCACCACGCCCGAGCACATCCGCGCGCTGAAAGACCGTCTTAAAGATGTTTCCGGAAGCGCACTGCGCGGGAAAAGGAGCTTTTCATATATCACCGGCCGCTTCACCGCGATCGACACGAGAAAACACGAGGGGCTCGTCGTCATCGGCGAGCGACTTAACCCGACCGCCCGCAAAAAGTTCGCCGAAGAGCTTAAGACCGGGCTGTTCGCCTTTCTCCGCGAGGAATCGCGCAGGCAGGTGGACGAGGGCGCGCATGTGCTCGACATCAACGTGGGCGTCCCCGGCATCGACGAACCGGCCGCCATGCGCGAATGCCTGCGCATTCTTTCAACGGGCGTCAGGACGCCCCTCATGATCGACTCGGACAATCCGGCGGTGCTCGAGGCGGCGCTTGCGCTCTATCCCGGCTCGGGCATCGTCAATTCCATAAGCGGCAAGGGGAAGAGTCTGGAAACGGTCGCCCCGCTTGTTGCTCGCTACGGCTTCTTCACCGTGGCGCTCTGCATGGACGAGGGCGGAATTCACCGCGAGGCCGAAAAGCGCATCGCCATCGGCGAGCGCATCCTCGCGGAGCTTGGGCGTCGGGGCATCGGACCACAGCGCGTCTTCATCGACCCGCTCATGCTCGCCGAGAGCGCCGAGCCCGGCGCGGCCATGGAGACGCTCAAGGTCATCGGGCATTTCGCGGAAAGGGGGATCAAGACGAGCCTCGGGCTCAGCAATATATCGTTCGGCCTGCCGGCGCGCAGGCACATCAACACCGTCTTTCTGCACCTGGCACGCCAAAAGGGACTTACCGCGGCCATCATCAACCCCTCGGGGGTGCGCGAAATCTCCGGATACTCGGCGGAGGAGCGCCACGCGCTCGACTTTCTCACCGGTTCCGACCCCGGCGCATCCCGCTACATCGCCTTCATGAGCGGGAAAGATGCCGATGCCGGTTCCAAACCGGCCGCACGCACAGCCTCGGGGCCCATAGAAACCATCCTCGCCATGGTGCTGGACGGCGACAACGACGCCATCGCGGTGACCGTGGAATCGGCACTCGCCGCGCATACCCCCGATGAGATTATGAACTCCGGGCTGATAAAGGGCCTCGAGCGCGTGGGCGAGCTGTACTCCGGCGGCGAGTACTTCCTCCCGCAGATGATCGCCTCGGCGAACGCCATGAAAAAGGGTTTCACCGTACTGAAACCGCTCCTTTCAAGGACCGCCTCGCGGAAGCTCGGCAAAGTGGTGATCTGCACCGTACGGGGCGACGTGCACGATATCGGAAAGAACATCGTGGCGATGATGCTCGAAAACCACGGATTCGAGGTGATGGACCTCGGCAAGGACGTGCCCTCCGAGGAGGTGGTCGCCGCGGCGAAGGAGTCCGGCGCCGACCTCATCTGCCTCAGCTCGCTCCTCACCACCACGATGAACGAGATGAGCGTTATCGCACAGCGTGTGCGTGAAGATGGGCTTGGCGCGAAGCTCCTCATCGGCGGCGCGGTGGTCACCGAAGAGTACGCCCAACGCATCGGCGCGCACTACGCCGCCGACGCAGTGACGGGCGTGGCCAAAGCGAAGGAGCTTATGGGCGCCTGAGCGGCCGACCGGTCGCTTACGGGAATACCGCCACTGACCCGTACATGGGGTCACGATGCCGTGATATCCATCCCATTTTTAGCTCTTTTCCCGCCATATTTTTGTTGACATAACCCGCCCCGGCGCGAATATCGGAACGAGGATTGAAGGTCTATTTTTCTTTAATAATTCATGTTCTTTTTCATATTCAACATAGAGCAGTCGGCCTCCGGGGCCCCTTATCATCTTTTAAGAATAAAGGAGACAGTGTGTGAAACGGCTACGATCATTACTGCTTTTCTTCCTCCCCTTTGTTGTCTTTACCTACGGTTCATTCATAGTGTTTCAGGCAGCCTGCGACCGCGCAATGAGCGTCCAGGCCGAAAAGCTCCTCCCGTTCAACCATAATTCCCATGTCACCAGGTACAACGCGTCGGACTGCGAACTCTGCCACGGCTACGACGATAACGGCAGGTTTAAGGGGATCCCGACGGTTGGCGACTGCAAGATGTGTCACGACGGGAATACCATCAAGGAAAAGGCCCTCTTCAAAGGCTACAAGGACACGGACAAGCCCTGGACTTCCTGGGTTAAGCAGCCCGACCTGGTGTATTTCAGCCACATTGCGGTGATGAAGAATACCAAGACGGCCCGCTGCGACTCGTGCCACGGCGGCAAGGCCAATTCGATGACGAGTGCGAAGATAACAGGCAAAATGCCGATGGGCCAGTGTATGGACTGCCACACCGCGCTCAAGATCAGCAACACCTGTGCGGTCTGCCACGATTAAGCGAACGGCACGCCACGATCAAATATCGAATGAGGAGTAATTCAATCCATGGAAAAGCTTGAGAGACGTGAAGTTATAATGATGGCGGGTGGCGCCCTCGCCGGCGCGACCGTTGGAACGCTCTTTTCGGGCGCGCCCTTCCTCGGCCTGCAGTGGCTTGTCGAGTGGACGCAGGACCAGTTCGTACCCGCCCCCGGCGAAGAGAAATACCTGCAGGGCCGCTGCCTGCTCTGCCCGAGCGCCTGCGCCCTTTTAGTGCGGATGATCGGAAACCGCGCCGTGAAGGTTGAAACCGCCAATACCGGCTGCTACAAACCACAGCTTGCCATACAGATGCTCTATCATCCCGAACGCATTAAAAACCCGCTCAAGAGGATCGGCAAAAAGGGTTCGGGCAAGTTCGCCCCGGTAAGCTGGGAAGAGGCCATAAAGGACATCGCCGCGAAAATCGACGGACTACGGTCGAGCGGTAATGCCACACGGATCGCCGCCGTGAGCGGCTCCGCCGCCTTCGCCTCCGGCGAGATACTGAAGCGCCTCGTCAGGGCCTCGGGAAGCCCCAATGTCTACAGCGAGCCCTGTCTGAACACCCTGTCGGCCGCGGCCACCCGCCTCACCCAGGGTCAGTCCGGCTCAATTTACTACGACTTCGAGAACGCCGATTTCATACTGAGCTTCGGCGCGCGGCTCGTCGAGGGCTGGGGAGACCCGGGCAGGATGAACAAGGCCCTCGTGGGCTGGAAAGAGCGCAAGGCGCGCTACGTACAGATCGACACGGCATGCACCAGAAGCGCTTCGATGGCCGACAGGTGGGTGCCGGTCAACGCCGGGACCGAAACGGTCCTCGCGCTGGGCATCGCCAACCAGCTCATCGCCATGGGCAGGCGCTCCGGCGGCGCCAACTTCGCCCAGTGGTCGCAGATCGTCATCAATGACTATGCGCCCGAAAGGGTCGCCGAAATCACCGGTGTCGGCGTGGACGCCATCAGGGAGATCGCCAGGGAATTCGCCTCTGCGCGCAACCCGATAGCCGTCGCCGGCAGGGGCGCGTCGGCCGTCTCATCCTCAACCGTCGAGTTTGCCGCCGTACAGGCGCTTAACAGCCTGGCGGGAAGTCTCGGCCGCAGGGGCGGCGTGTTGCTTGTGGATTACGCGGGCCTCGGCGAAGTCGCGGTCAACGCGGCGGGCGCCAGGGGGCTCGACGATTTCATCAAGAACGGCGCGGCCGACCTCATTTTCATAAACGAGGCGAACCCGGTGCACCGCAGCGTGTACGGCAAGGCGTTCGCCGAAAAGCTTAAAAAGGACACCATGGTGGTGGCATTGCTGCCGCTCCTCAACGACTCGGCGGCATACGCCGACTACGTGCTTCCGACCATTTCGCCGATAGAGGGCGAACCGGTAGGGCCGCGCTTCAGGGCGATGCATCCGGTCGACGCGCTGCTCGCCATAGCGAAGGCGGTGAAGGGGCTTGAGAGCGCCTTCCCGTGGACGGGCCGTAAAGACGTTTTTTCGCTCATCGGCCGGCAGAACGTAAAGGCCGCGGGGAACTTCACCTTCCCGGTCGAGCTCTTCAAGGCCTACCTTGCCGAATTTTCGAAGAAAATCGGCGACAAAAACTACCCGCTCGCACTCCTTCCCATCGAGGCGCCCATGGTAGGCGACGGCGACGGGCTCGCGCTCCCCTACGTGCTCAAGGGCCTCGACTCGGTGACCCTCACGGGCGCCAAGCTGTGGGTGATGATGAATCCCGAAACGGCGAAGCGGGAAGGAGTTTCCGAGGGCTCGAGGATCGATATCGAGTCCGCACGGGGCGAGATCGGCAGCGTGAAGGTGCACATCACCAAAACAATCGCTCCCGGTGCGGTGGCCATTCCGATCGGGTTCGGCCACGAGTTTTACACCCGGTACGCCGAGGACAAGGGCGTCAACGCCAAGGAAATCATGTCCGACGATATAGATCCCATATCCGGTGCCGCCGACTGGTGGTTTACCAGGGTAAAAATCAGCTAACGAGGTGATGAACAATGAGCGGTCAAGAAGCGCCAAAGAAGAAAGTAAGCGACATGAAACGACTGTGGGGAATGTCCATAGATCTCGATAAATGCACCGGATGCGGGGCGTGCCAGGTGGCGTGCAGCCAGGAAAACAACATGCCGATATTCGAGGACGATTCGGACCTGCCCAAGCGCGTGGTCTTTCTCGACCTGATGAAAGTCACGAACGAAATGGACAAGGGCGCGAAGTTTGGCGATGTGAAGGTCGCGTATCTGCCCAAGATGTGCATGCAGTGCGCGGGCAACGACCCGGATAACCCCTACCCTCCCTGCGTCTCGGTATGCCCGGTGGTGGCCACCGACATTGGCGACGACGGCGTTGTGAGCCAGATATGGTCGCGCTGCATCGGCTGCCGGTACTGCCAGGCGTCGTGCCCCTACGAGGCGCGCGTATTCCACTGGTGGAAGCCCGTATACGAGGGGAGCTTTAAGGAGGGCCTCAACCCGGACGTATCGGTCTCCTCGCGCGGCGCCGTGGTAAAGTGCACCTTCTGCAGCCACATCTGGAAACGCGAGCGCGACAGGATGATAGCCAAGGGCATCACCGACATCAACGCGGTACAGTACACGCCCTCTTGCGTTTCCTCCTGCCCCACCGGCGCAATGAAATTCGGCGATCTTAAAGATCCGAGGTCGCCGGTTTATGAAGAGAAACTCCGCAGGGACCCCCGTGCGGTCCGCCTCGTGCACTCCATCGACGAGCTCAGGGACACCAACCCGGCCGAATACGATCGTCGCATGAAGATCAAGCAATTTCCGAACCCCAAGGTCTGGTATCTCACCGGCAGCGAGTGGCTCAGGAAGAAGCTGAGCGTATTTGAGAAATCCTAAGAGGACAGAGAAGGAGACCGACTGTGAAGAACTTTATTGAACTGTTAAGGAACGAATGGAACAGCTATTCGAAGAACACGCAGATCGCCCTGTATGTTCTCTTCGGGCTGTCCGCGCTTTTCGTAATCTTCGCCATCCAGATACTGTTCTGGGGGCTGGGATACACCGACATGAACAACAATTTCGCCATGGGCCTGTGGATCATCGGCGACCTGGGACTGGTGGCGCTCGGCGGCGGGGCCTTCTTTACCGGCTTCCTCCTGTACATCCTCAGGGTGGACAAGCTCAATCCGCTCATCAACTCGACCGTGCTCCTGGGATTCATGTGCTACCTGTTCACCTTCATCCTTCTGGTATTCGACATCGGGCAGCCGCTCAGGGCCTGGTTCGGCTACGCCTATCCCAACTGGGGCCCGGGCCTCCTGCCCATATCCATGCTGACCGAGGTCGTCTGGTGTCTGACCTTATATTTCTGCGTGCTCTGCGTCGAGCTCATTCCGATTCCGCTGAAGCACAAGATCATGGACAATATCCCCTTCTTTCGTTATTTCGGGCACTACCTCCACAAGCTCATGTGGATCATGGCGGCGGTGGGCACCTTCCTTTCGTTCTTCCACCAGGGATCACTCGGTGGAGGCATGTGGGGAGTTCTCTACGGAAAGCCCGTATGGTTCAGGCCGCACTATTTCTTCCTGGCGATCGTCGCGGCGACCGCGGGAGGCACCGCGTTCATGATGCTCATCCCGAAGATCGCCGGAAAGATCATGAAGAAGGAAGTGGCGCCAAAGGAAACATTCATGACGCTGGCGCGCATTTCGGGCGTTATGTTCGTGTTCTACCTCATATTCAGGTTGTACGACCTGTACAGCCTGACTGTCAAATACGTGCCGCTCGCCGATCGCAGCTATGCCGATATCCTCGGTGGGTACTATGGCTGGTGGGTCGTCATCGCCGAGCTTTTGCTCTGCCTGGTGCCGATCGTGGTCTTCAACGTCGCGAAGCTCCGCGAGCGGGAGAAGTATTACATGGCGGGACTCATCGCCGGCGTGTCGGCCATCTCGATGAGCAAGGTGGAGGCGGTGCTTCATGGATTCTCTGTGCCGAACTTTCCGTGGAAAGGATTCACCGTGTACAACCCGACAATACAGGAGTGGTTCATATTCCTGGGCTCGCTCGCCATCATGACGCTCGTCTACATGTGGTTTGCCCGCTATCTCCCGCTCTTTCCGCATCTGCACAAGGGCGGACACGGGGACAACAAAGCGCACACCTGATACGGATCGCTTGTACAGACGAAAAACCCCGCTTTAAAGGCGGGGTTTTTTCTTGCCTCTACTCGATATTACAACAGGCGAGAATACGGTCGTTTTTCTTGATGATGCCGCTTACAATCCCCCCGCCTCCGGCGCGCCCCCTTCTATGAAGAGGGCCCCCACACGATGGGCTTTCGGCTTGGAATTTAACAGGTTTGCCCTTGAATAGATCTGCCCATTACCAAAATGTGGTTATAACACACAGGATGCGCTACTGCCGGCGTTGCGACAGGAGGTCGCGTCGTTAGCCGGCCCGTCGGCGGGGGGATCCAGTTGGCACACTGCTCCCACCGTTCACCGGTGTGAATTCCAACATCAATAATCGTCACCGTACACCACGATGCAGTTTGAACGCCTTTAGCGTGTTGGAAAGCAGCATGGTGATCGTCATGGGGCCGACGCCCCCCGGAACCGGGGTTATGGCCGAGGCGATCTTCTCGACCTCGTCGAACTTGACATCTCCCACCAGCTTTGTCTTTGAGGGATCGTCGGGATGGGTTATCCTGTTCATACCCACGTCGATGACCACGGCGCCTTCCTTCACCATCGAGCCGGTGATCATCTCCGCCCTTCCCGCCGCCACCACCAGCACGTCCGCCTGGCGCGTATAATACGAGATGTCGGGGGCCGCGGTATGACAGACGGTTACGATGCAGTCGGCGTCCTTTTTCTTCTGTACCATCATTGCGGCCATGGGCTTGCCCACTATGTTGCTCCGTCCCACCATCACGAGGTGCTTGCCCTTCAGGCTCGGCACGGCCCTGTTGATGAGGATCTTGCATCCGTGCGGCGTGCAGGGCAGAAAGCCGTCTTCGTCACCTATCAGAATTTTTCCCACGTTGGCGGGATGGAAGGCATCCACGTCCTTCCGGGGATCTATGCGATTGACGATTGCGGTCTCGTCGATCTGCTTCGGAAGCGGCAGCTGAACGAGGATTCCATCAACGTCATTCCTGGCGTTCAGTTCGTCGATCAGCGAAACCAGCTCCTTTTGATCGGTGGTTTCGGGAATCGTATATTGAAACGACATGAAACCCGCCTCCTCGCAGGCCACCCCCTTGTTGCGGACATAGACCGACGAGGCCGGATCATTGCCTACCAGCACCACCGCAAGCCCCGGCACCGCCCCATGGCGCTCCTTAAGGGCGATCACTTCCTTGCGTATCCCGTCCCGAATCTCGGCCGCTATCTTCTTTCCGTCAATTATCAGAGCCATGCATATTCCTCTTCACCGGGGGTTCGCCGTACCGCGCACACAACACCGTACAGGGTCCGGCCGTATGGCCACCATCAAGGCAAATACCGCGCGATTGTCAATCCTTTGTACGCTCTTACACATCGAAGACGACCGTCGCCGTCCATGCGCCGTTCTCGTAGCATACCGAAAACCGATGCATGGTGACCGCCTTGATATCGACGATAAAATCATGGAGTGCGGGTTCAATCCGCTCAGCGACCGCGGCGCATCGCAATGAGGCACCGCCGGGGCCATGATCCACGTCCACTACCGTCGGGCTGACGAGCAGGGCCGACGAATCTTTATGAAACAGGAGCTCATTGAGAAAGGAAAAAAGCAGCATCTCGATGGATTCGGCGCGCAGCTCGAATGATATTTCCATGCCTTCGGCGCGACGAGCGGCGCCCCCGAGCATTACCGCCCGCAGGGCCTCGCCCGCCGAGACGAAAAGCTCACCGACCGTGCCGCCGAAAATCCTGAGCGCGATGTCGGCGCTGGTTACGTCCTCTAACTCTTCGAAGGGCACGCGGCCTACCCCTTTACACTGCCCAGAGGCACAAGGCGCGCGACGGGGGCGCAGAGCCCGGCGCCGAATGCCGCGCCGACCACCGCGTCGATGTCCTTGTATGCGCCGCCGGCCTCCTCGGCGAGGCCCGAAAACGACGCCGTACGGATATGTATCCCCCGTTCGCTCAGGGAGCGCTGCAGGTCGCGGCCGTTAAACCGCCTTCGCGCCTGGGTCCGCGACATGAGCCTTCCGCTTCCGTGCACCGTTGAATAAAAGCTTTCCCGTGCCGGGGCTGTCCCGGTACAGAGATATGATCCCGTCTCCATGCTGCCTCCGACGATGACCGGCTGGCCGTACGGCATGTAGCGTTCGGGCACCCCCTTCATGCCGGGAGCGAAGGCGCGCGTGGCGCCTTTGCGATGCACCAGGAGCTTTAGCGTTTTACCCTCCATCTCATGGTTTTCGAGCTTGGCGGTATTGTGGCATACATCGTAGATGAGCCGCAGCCCGAGCTCGCGCGGGCTCTTATTGAAATGATCGGCAAATACCTCCCGCACACGGTGCATGATGAGCTGGCGGTTGAGAAAGGCGATGTTGATGGCGCAGTTCATGGCCCCGAAGTACGCTTGCCCCTCGTCGGAATGAAGCGGCGCACAGGCCAGTTCGCGGTCGGGCAGACTTATCCCGTAGCGCTGCTGTACAGAAAGAAAACGCTGGAGATAATCCGTGGCGATCTGGTGCCCTGTGGCACGGCTGCCCGAGTGTATCATCACCAGTATCTGGTCGTCGCGGTCGACGCCGAACGCCCGCGCTGTTTTCTCGTCGTGTATGCCCGCCTTCTTCGCGACCTGTATCTCGAGAAAATGGTTGCCCGATCCCAGGGTGCCGGTCTGGTTTTTTCCGCGCTCGCGGGCCTTCTGCGACACCGCCTGCGGGTCGGCGCCGTCCATGCAGCCGTTTTCCTCGCAGTATTCCAGGTCCTCCTGATCGCCATACCCGTTCTGCACGGCCCAGCGCGCCCCTTTTACCATGGCCTCGTCGAGCTTCGATCCCTTCAGCACGATCTCCCCGGCGGCGCCGACGCCCGACGGCACGCGCGCGAAGAGCCGGTCCACGAGCGGCTGGATGTGCTCCCTCACCTCGCCAAGCGTAAGCGAGGTGGCCATAAGGCGAATGCCGCAGTTGATATCGAACCCTATGCCCCCCGGCGAGATGACACCGCCATCCTCGGGATCGATAGCCGCGACTCCGCCGACCGGGAAGCCGTAGCCGGAATGGCCGTCGGGCATGCAGAGCGCGTACTTCCGGATACCGGGAAGCATGGCCACGTTCACCGACTGCTCGAACACCGCGTCGTCCATGGACCGGATGAGCTCGGCGTTTGCGTAGATGCGGGCCGGTACGCGCATTCCCTTGCGCGCGCTTTTCGGTATTTCGTAACAGTACTCAGAAATATTTTGGAGTTGTTCTGGTTTCATGGTAATCCGCCACGGGGCGCATTCCCGCCGTTTTCGATGGTCAGTCCTGTCACTTTAATGCCGGACCCCCAGGTCGGCCCCGCATCGCCCGCAGCGGCCGTCATCGAGCGCGATGATCCGCGTCGAATAGCCGTTGCGACCGATGACAATCCCGCCGCATGAGGGGCACAGGGTATCGCTACCGTTACGGCCGCCGGGGATGTTGCCGCAGTACACGAAATCGAGTTTCCGGCGGGCCTCCTCGCATACGTCCATGATGAACCCGACCCCGGTCGCAGGGGCGTCGTGCCGGCAATTGGGATAGTACCTCGATACGTGCCAGGGCATTTTTCGGTCTACCGAGGCGATCCAGTCCATGATGTCGCGCATTTCCTCGATGTCGTCGTTGATGCCGGTAACGATTAGCGTCGTAAGCTCGATGTGGCAGCGCCCGTGCGCGCCTGTTATGGCGTCGAGCACGGGCTGGAGCCTTCCCCTCTGGTACTTTTTATAGGTCTCGTCCCGGAAGGTCTTCAGGTCGATGTTCATGGCATCTACCAGGCCGAGAAGCTCGTCGAGCGGCCCGGGATTGATAAAGCCGTTGGTGACCAGCACGTTTTTAAGCCCGGCCTTACGGGCCTCCTTCGCGCAGTCCATCACGTACTCGAACCAGACGATGGGCTCGGAGTAGGTATAGGCGATGCCGACAGAACCTTGCCGCGCGGCGCTCCGCACGACCGCCGAAGGCTCGTAATACGACGTTGACGCCGCGGTGTTTTGTGAGATGTGCCAGTTCTGGCAGTAGGAGCATTTCATATTGCAGCCGACGGTGCCGATGGAGAGTATGGAGCTTCCGGGATGGAAATGATACAGGGGCTTCTTCTCGATCGGGTCCATGGCAATCGAGCTTACCCGGGCGTAGTTGTCCGAAAAGAGCGTTCCGCCGATGTTGGTGCGAACTCCACAAATACCGCTCTTTCCGTCCGTTAACGAGCAGTTGTGCGGGCAGAGCGCACACTCGAGCCTGCCATCCCGCCCTTTAGTATAATGCCGAGCTTCGGTGCGTTTCACGACCAACCACCTCCCTTACGCCGGATACGGCGCTTGCCGGCCTTAAAAGTCAAAAGGCGGCGATTATCAGTCGCCGCCCGGGGAACATGGAGGGGAAGGATGGCTATGCCGTCTCCAGCTTAACATCTTCATCCTTCCGGGCGGTCCCGGTGGGTGACTTGACCATCTCGCATTTTCCCTCGAAGACGACGCCGTCGGCTATTTTAAGCTTTGAAGTCCTGATATTGCCGTACAGCTTGCCGCTGGACTGTATTTCGAGCCGATCAAGGGCCTCGATGTTTCCATGGACCGTTCCGTGTATTATCACCGCACGGGCCTTTACGTTCGCCTTTACCACGGCGCCCTCTCCCACTACGAGAAAACCCTCCGATACGATCTCGCCCTCGAAATACCCGTTGATCTGGAGTGATTTCTTGAATACGAGGTCACCGATGAATTCCGTGTCCTTTGCGAACACGGTGCCGATCATCCCGTTTTCATAGACGGGGTTTGTGTTGACCTGGATGATCTTTTTCGTCATACCCTTCCTTCTTCTACTTCGTGGTCATAATGAAAACACCATCCCAGTCGGCGGGAGGAGGAACTTCCTTGTATTTCTTCGATCTGTCGAGATACAGCGCCGATGGACCGTCGTTCGGATCGAACTGCAATGCCTTCTCGAAGGCCCTGATGGCTTCGTCCCACTTGCGCTGCTTGTACGCCGCAAGCCCGGCGTTATAATGGTTCAGGACTTCCCGCTTCTCCCTGGTTATCATGCGCCCTCCCTCCGGGTTCCGTAAACAACGCACCGGGCGGCCCCATGGCACGCGCCGTCCCGATAATGATCGCAGGCTCAGTAATTTCTTTCAACCAAAAATTTCGAAAGGTCCAGAATAATATCCCGGCAGGGCGATGATGGAAACGCGCCCATCGATTCAACGAGTTTACGGTTGTAGCCCAGGGCTACATCAATCGAATACTCCACCGCTCCCGCCTCCCGTATCCGCCTCTTAACATACTCCCATCCCTCGGGAGTCGGGTTCTTCGCATATTCCGTCAGCTTCGACCTTTCACCCCCGTCCACGTTTTCCAGAAGGTGCAGAAAGGGCAGCGTCACCTTGCCTTCAAGGAAGTCGTTTCCCCCGTCCTTGCCGGTCGTGGCGCTGTCGTCAATTACGTCCAGCGCGTCATCGACGATTTGGAAGGCGAATCCCAGGTTTAAGCCCGCGATATATAGAATATCGCTCTCATCATCGGAGAGACCTCCTTTCACTCCTCCCATCTTCATGCAGGCCGCCATAAAACGCGCGGTTTTAAGCTCGATAATGGTGAAATAATGGCGCTTGTCGATGCGGTCTATCCCGGAGTATTCGAGCTGATAGAGCTCGCCCTTCACCATGTCGCTTGTGGCCGCCACCAGGACCGGGAACATGCTTCGCGCTCCCTCGCCCACCGCAACCCGTAGCGCCGTGGTGTACATGTAATCCCCCACCAGCACGGCCACCCTGCTTCCCCACTTCCGGGAAACCGTCGGCACGCCGCGGCGGAGCAGCGACTGGTCGATGATATCGTCGTGAATAAGACTCGCACAATGGACAATTTCGGCGGCGGCCGCCAGACCGATGGCATCGTCCGAGGGCTCGGCCTTCAATCCGGAACTGAGGATCACCAGAGAGGCCCGAATCTTCTTTCCCCCCCCCTCGAAAAGATACATCGCGCTTTCGTCGATGAGCGGCACGCCCGTCGACAACTTTTCCCTGATCTGATCATCGACCTTTTTTAGGTAGGGTTCGATTGGCTCAAGAATCCGCGTAAGATCGGATTTAAGTCGCTTCTGCATATCCCCGGCCGGAACAATTAATCAAAGGCATTCATGCACTCCCGCTGAGATTCGAATATCTCGAATACCCTGTCAAGCATTGTTGTTTGGAAAAGTTTGAGCAGGTTGTCATTGACAATGACGAGTTTGATGTCTCCGTCCTTGTCCTTTATCTTCCTCTTGACGGCCACGAGCACGCCAAGGGCCGAGCTGCATATGTGCTTAACATTTATCATGTCGATGCAGATGTTGTATTCGCCGCTTTTTATGCATTCCTGCAACGCCGTTTCAAGCTCTTCCGAGGCGTCCTGGTCTATTCTTCCGTCCAGGACAATTATTTCCGCACTCTCATGTGAAATCCGCTTCATGGGTGGATATCTCCTCTTTGATTAAAAAATGGCGCAGCCGGAGGGCCGGTGGCGGTCACTTATAATATACCACAGTCAGATGTTTTCAAGTTTTTTTATTCCCGCCCGCGCAACCGTAACCGAGATTACGTCAGCCGCACCGCACGAGATAAGCATTCTGGCGCACTCGTTGATGGTCGCCCCCGTGGTAAGCACGTCGTCCACCAGAAGCACCCTCTTCCCGGATGTTGCGGCCGGGTTAATCACACTGTACCGTCCCAGAACATTGAGATATCGGTCGCGCGAATGGAGCTTTCTTTGCGTTGCCGAGCGCGGGTTTTCCGCCAGAAGGGCGATATACGGCCGGCCAAGCCGTCGGGCGAGGAGTCGTGCCATCAGCTCGGACTGGTTGAAGCCCCTTTTCCATTTTTTATCCCGGTTCATCGGCACGGCGGTGACTATTTCCACCCCCGAGGCGGTTTCGGCCAGCGCGGCGTGCAAAAGCCCGGCAAGCGGCCGGTGAAGCCTCCGGCGGCCCATAAACTTCAGGGCATGCAGCGCCTTCTCAAGCGACCCCTCGTATTCGGCGACAGCTATGTGCCGCGAGGGATAAAACCGCCTGTTGCCGCACAGCGTACACCCGTCGCCGGCCAAAATGCCCGAACAACGCGGACATCGGTCCCGCACCGGTTCGATCCTTCCGCGGCAGCACGCGCATAAAAGGTGCGCTGAATAGGGGACGACCGCCCCGCACGCAACGCAGTGAGATGGGAAGAGTACATCAACCGCGGCCGGGAAAATCTCCCCGAGCAGGGAGAGCGCTCTCCTTCTCATTTCCTGTACCTGGTTGGATCGGCCACGCCCGCCTCAATGAATCCCCGCCTTCGCAAAACGCAGCTGTCGCATTCGCCGCACGACACACCGTCCTCGCCGGGGTCGTAACAGCTGTGTGTAAGCGAATAATCCACGCCGAGATCCCGTCCCAGCCGAATAATGTCCGATTTGCTCATCGATATCAGCGGAGCCCTGATGGAGAAGCCCCTTCCTTCCACCCCCTCCCTTGTCCCCAGGTTGGCCATCCGCTCGAAGGCGGCTATATACCCGGGCCTGCAGTCTGGATACCCGCTATAGTCGAGAGCGTTTACTCCGATATAAATCAATCGGATTCCGGATGACTCAGCGAACGCGAGAGCGTAGGCGAGGAAAAGGGTGTTCCGTGCCGGCACATACGTGTCAGGAACGGCATCCGTTCGACTCAAATCCCTGTTTTTCGGCACATCGATCCCCGAAGACGGATTCAGCGCGTTTCGCTGAAAAACGTCGACGGGAATATCGATTATAAGATGCCTTCCGATGCCGAAAAACGCCGATAGCTTCCGTGCGGATTCCACTTCAACCTTGTGGCGCTGTCCGTATCTGAACGTTATAGCCGAGCAGGCGGAGGAATCCCTTACCGCCACGGCGGCGGCGGTCGCCGAGTCGAGACCGCCACTAAGCAGTATTACGGCATTTTCATTATCCAATCATGGACCGTCACGCCTGGTCTTTGATTACGACGTTCTTCATCGGGAAATAGTCGTACGGTTTCATCCCGAACACCTTTTCGAAATCCTTTACGAACGGACACATGGTGCAGGTCGCGCGATAAATCCCTTCCATGGTAATTACAGCTTCGTCGAAAAGGACGCTGTTCCTGTCGATCTTGATATTTCTAATCTTAAGAAAAGCACAACGCTTGCACTTTTCGGCGTTTTCCTTTACTTTGTCGGTAATCAATGGCATGGCAACCCTCCGTGTGGTATACTTTATATACAACCTATTTTGTTCATGGGAAAAAATCCACTAATATTTTGCCACCGCGCTAACCCACCGACCCTCTCTTGCTCCGCGCGCCGCAAGGAACGGCAGCACGCCGCTCATCCGCGACCCGGACCGTCATAGCTGCCCGAACATCAGCAGATTGACCAGGCGCGCGAAAAAATACGCACCGCAGAAAAGAAAAAATGGTATCGTAAAAAGAAATATGTAAATTTCCTCCTGCAAAACGACCTTCGCGTGAAGCACTTTTTTTCCGAAAAAATTAAAATGATAATTTGCAGGGTCCTGGGAGCGGCGATACATGTTTCTGAGGATGGTGACTTTGATCATGACCATGATTACCATGATGAGGCCCGCCATCATCCACAGAAGAAACAGAAGGTTCACGTTGCGGATAAAATCCGGGCGGAATATTGCCACCACAGTCAGTGCCCCGGCAAGCACGATGTTGCTTATGGCGGTGTTGATAAAGCGCCGCAGAGACTTCCCTTCTCTCCTGAGCACGTACTGAATAAGAAAATATATGTGCGCGGTGAAGGATATTTGCAACAGCAATAAAATAATCCGTATTACCATGCCCCGTCCTTTAGTAGAAGAATGCGCGCGCCCGCTCCCACAACGGGATAATACGATTTGCTGGCCGGCTCAATACGGCCTAAGACCCTTTTCTCCGATCCCTGTCGAAATTTTTTTAATAATGACGTTAATTCGAGAAGTTTCAATCCTTTTTTACATTAAATCATGCGGCATGTACGATGTTAAAGTATCACACCGGTGCCGCCCGGCAGTCCGGGGTCTCTATGATTTCACCCGCGCGCGGAGTAAAGGAACCTCGGGGTTTTCCATCCTGGCGACATGTCAATTACAGTGCACCGGAACAGTGACAGGCTTCAGGCGCACAGGAGCAGCCTGACCAGATGCGAGGTGTTGACGCTTCTCAGTAGACGAACTTGTTCATGCGAATATTGATGAGTATGCCGACGGAAACCATCCCCATGAGAAGGTTCGATCCGCCATAGGATACGAAGGTGAGCGGGATACCGGTAACCGGCATGATTCCCAGCACCATCCCCACGTTGATGAGTATGTGGAACAAGAATATCGATGATATGCCTGCGGCGAGGAGCGCGCCGAATTTATCTTTCGCTTCGAGGGCGATCTGCGCACCGCGCAAAACGATGAGGCACAGGAGGCCAAGCAGTATGACAGCCCCGGCGAAGCCCCATTCCTCCGCGATAACGGGAAAGATAAAATCGGAGGATTTTTCCGGCAAAAATCCGAGCTGGGCCTGAGAGCCGTTGAGAAACCCCTTCCCGAAAAATCCCCCCGATCCTATCGCGATCTTGGACTGGATAACGTTATATCCCGATCCGTGCGGATCGAGGTCCGGATTCAGAAATACGAGTATCCTCTTCTTCTGGTAATCTTTGATGAAACGCATGATCACCACTGAGAAGAAAAGCCCGAGCGACATGACGATTGATGGAATGTATATCTTCCGGAATATCTTTTTTATCAGGAAGAAGTGGAGCACATATGTGATGATCGCCACCAGCAACAGGAAACCGGCGACTGAAAACAGCAGACTGTAATCCTTGAAGAAGCTTGCGATGATGCTTTCGTCCTGCGCGGCCACCCATTCCCTGTAGGTGAGCGCCATCGGGAAGATCAGCGCGATGGCGGCGATGCTTATTACCGCAACGAGGTGCGAGACATCGGCGCCGCCGACAAAGAGCATGGCGAACAGTACCGGTATAAAGACCATCGCCGTGCCGAAATCAGGCTGCAAGAGTATGAACAGAACGGGAACGGCCACGGCCGCGGTCGGCACGAGAAGTTCCCGGAGGTGCCGGATGTCGCGCTCCCGGAGCTCGAGGTACTTGGCGAGTACAATGACCACCGCAAGTTTCATAAACTCGGACGGTTGAATCGAGAAATAGCCGAAATTAAGCCAGGCTCGGGTATTGCGGATCGGCGTACCGAAAAACGTTGCGAATATGAGAAACAGCAGTATAAAAAAATAGATGTACAGGCAATAGTCGCCGAGCGATTTATAACGTACGAACGTCATTATAAGCATGAGAATAAAGCCAACTAAAAACCAGACGATCTGACGCTTGTAAAGCCCGCTATTCGTGCGGTCGATCGGGTCAAAGCCGGCGGAGTATATCATGAGGATGCCGATTATGATCACCGCCATTACCGCCGACACCAGCACGTAGTCTATTCTATAAATCTCATTTTTTCTCAGCATCAGAAATACCCCAGGGAGATCATCTTCGAAAAAACCTTTTCGGCGATCGGCACGGCGCCGACCGCTCCGGCGACTCCGTACTCTGTCATAACGACGACCGCAACGGCATTTTCGACCGGACCGTCGAAGGGGGCGTAGCCGACGAACCACGCATGCTGGGAATGGTCCTCCTTTCTCCTGGAACGCGTCTGGGCGGTGCCGGTTTTACCCGCAATCGGCACCTTGAGGTAGGAAAGCCTTCGGGATGTACCACTCTTGACCGCAAGCCGCATACCCTGCCGCAGCGTATCGAGCGTCATCGGCGATAGGGGAATCTCCTTGAGCTTCCGGAGCTCGGTCTTCATGAGCACCTTTTTGTTATCCGGAGAAAGGACCTTATTAACCACATGGGGCTGCATGATTATACCATTGTTAACTATACCTGCGACCAGGTTCACCATTTCGATGGGGGTGACGCTCACGAATCCCTGCCCTATCGAAAGGTTCACCGTGTCGCCGTCGAACCATTGCTGGTCGAAGGTCTTGAGTTTCCACTTTTTCGTTGGTAGAAAGCCCTGCGTTTCTCCCGGCAGGTCGATCCCAGTTTTGTCGGAAAGCCCTAAATACTCGGCGTACTTTAAAATAATCGTCGGGCCGATCTTGTAGCCGAGCTGGTAGAAATACACACTGCACGATTTCGCAATCGCCCCGTACATGTCAAGCGTACCGTGTGTCTCATAACAGTAAAAATCCTTGTCGATGAAGCCCTTAAGCGTATATTTACCCGGACAGTGGAACGTAAAATTGGGGTTCCACTTGTCTTCCTCGAGCGCGGCAATCGATGTGACGATCTTGAATGTCGATGCCGGCGGATACTTCGACTGAATGGCCCGGTTGAGAAAAGGCTTGTTTTTGTCGGCACTGAGCTCTTCAATGATTTTGGCATTGTTCTTCGATATAACCAGGTTCGGATCGAAATCGGGCCTGCTCATCAGCGCGATAATCTCGCCGGTATGGGGCTTCACCACTACACAGCTCCCCTTTAGGTCCTGCATGGCTTCCCATGCGGCCTTTTGCACCTCGAAATCGATTGAAAGAACAACATTGTTACCGGCGACCGCCTGAAGACCCACTTCCTCGCCCTCGATGCGGTTGCGCACGTCGACAACGCGCCGGTAATGACCGTCCACTCCGCGCAGGAGGCTGTCGTACTCACCCTCCAGCCCCGACTTGCCGATCTTCTGGTAATGGCGGTAACCCGAGTCGCGCAGTCTTTTGTACTCGGCAGGGCTGATCGTCCCGATATACCCCACCGCGTGCGAGAACATATTCCCGTAGTTATAGACCCGTACCGGCGCATCTTCCCAGTCTATATTGGGAAAAAGATGCTGATTTGACGCAATAACGACGATGGTATCGAATCCGATGTCCTCGCGAATCACAATCCGTTCCCATGGGTTCCTGGAACGTATATCGCTCATTACATCGTCGTAGGAAATCTTTAGCAGCCGGCACAGCGGCCTGATCACCGCCGCCATCTCCTCTTTGCTCTTGAAGCCGGCGGGGATTGTGGTGATATTAAACGACGGCCTGTTTGAAACGATAACGATGTTTCGCCCGCCTATCTTGAAATTGCGGTCGTACATTTCCCCCCTCGACGCTGGTATGGGAATGTAGTTCTCCATGTTCATCCGGGCCCTTTGCTTATAGGTCTCCCCCTGGATCAACTGCAGGTTGATGGTCTGTAAGAGCAGGATTACGAATACCGATAAAATAAGACCTATGAAGAAAACCATCCGGCGCCTGAACGCCTCCAGCATTCTGGTTCGAAGAGACGTCTGGGACATGGGTCAGTACCCCTCCCCTGCCAGTTCCTTTTCAAAAAGCTTGTCAAACAGAAAGAAGAGGGGCGGCGCCAGCAGCGCATTGTAAAATGATTCGGGGAAAATTACATTTATCACCGAGGAGACGGAAGCCGTATGAAAGAGATAGCTGAGAAAGAGGGTCACTATTCCTTTCAGCAATGACGAAAGGAAGATAAGCAGGGTGATCGTAAAAATATTCTGCCTGAATACCGACCTGCCGAAAAACCCGACCACATAACCGAGCATCATTTTGGGAAAGGCGAGCAGGCCCAGGGGTGAGTTGGAAATGGCGTCATGAAAAAGACCGGCGATAAAGCCTGTTGTCTCTCCATAAAACGATCCGAAATTATAGGCCATATATACTACGACGATGAATACAATGTCCGGTTTGCAGCCCGCTATGCGCAGAATCTCAAAAGAGGAATGACCCTGCACAATAAGCGAAGCGAGCACAAGCGCCGCGGTCAGAATATAGGTGACGATCATGGTTCCTCTGATTCGAGCATTTTGGAGAGCTCGGGATCCAGTTCTTTCTTGATGACGTAGACCATTTCGACCTGGTTGAAATCGATGATCGGTCGCACCAGAGCCTTCTGGTACGCGCTCGTATCGGTAACCAGTGTCTTGATAACCTTACCGACCAGGAGCCCCTGCGGAAACACGCCCCCCTGTCCCGATGTTATAATGACATCGCCGAACTTGATCGTCGCGGACTTGCTGATATAATCCATGAGCACGAGGGTCGAACTGGGAGCGTACCCAAAGCAAAGCCCCGGGAACCTGTTCTCCTGGAACAATGCGCCAAGTTTCATATCGGTTGAGATGATGGGAAGAATGCGCGATATCCTGCCCCTTACCTCAATAACCTTGCCCACCACCGCCTTCTCATCCCCCCTGAACGCGATCACCGGCATGTTAACTTTAATGCCGTCGATCGAACCGCGATTAATGACTATTGTCCTGAACCAGTTATCGGGGTCCTTGGAGATGATGGTTGCTGGTATCGACTGGTATTCGACACGCTGCTGCATGTCCAGAAGCTGACGCAGCCTGTCGTTTTCCCTTTTTATCTCGCCCAGCTCTTCCGCCATGGCTTCGTAATGCTGCAGCTTATCCCTTGTCCGAACAAGCTCCTCCCTCACATCGCCGAGCTCCGTGAAGCCGGCCCAGAGCATGTGGACCCCCCGCTGTACGCTGTAATAACCTTTCTGGAAGGGCGTGAGCGCGAGACTTCCAATCCCCTCAAAACTGAACGTCAGCGCGGAAGACCTGATCGATAACGAAACGAAACAGAAGAGCGAAAACGCTAAAAACGCGATAATCGATTTATGTCTGACCAGAAATTCCAATGGGATCGTTCACCTGTCCCCATAATTAACGAGCGGCCCCTTCGGGCCGCCGGTTGCTGTTCGATGTTATTTAAGGTTTGATCGGTACAGGTTCTTCAATTCTTCGAGAAACTTTCCCGCCCCCAGCACGACGCATGTCAGCGGATTCTCGGCCCGAATGACCGGCACCCCCGTCTCCTTGCTTATAAACTTGTCGAGCCCCTTTAGAAGGGAGCCTCCTCCCGTCATGACGATACCCCTCTCGATTATGTCCGCCGCGAGCTCCGGCGGGGTTTTTTCGAGGATACGCTTGATTGCGTCCAGAATCTGATCCACCGGCTCTTTGAGCGCCTTGCGTATCTCAGAGTTGTCTATTTCGAGGTTACGAGGCAGACCCGAAATCGCGTCGCGGCCTTTCAGCTCCATGGACTCCGCCTTCTTTTCCGGGAAGGCGTTGCCCAGCCTGAATTTAACCTCTTCGGCCATGCGTTCACCTATCACGAGGTTGTACTGGGTACGCATGTATTTGATGATCGCCTCGTCGAATTCATCTCCGGCTACGCGCACGGAGTCCGCGGTGACCAGTCCGCCGAGAGAGATAACGGCGATTTCCGTCGTCCCGCCGCCGATGTCGACAATCATGTGACCCGCCGGCTCATGAATGGGTATATTGGCGCCTATCGCCGCAGCGAGGGCCTCCTCAATCAGAAAAATCTCGCGGGCCCCGGCCTGCTCGGCCGACTCACGCACTGCACGCTTCTCGACCTCTGTGATCCCGGAGGGGACGCCTATGACCACCCGCGGCCTCACCAGCGTCCTGCGCTTGTGGACCCTGGTGATGAAATAACGGATCATCTTTTCAACCGTTTCGAAGTCGGCAATAACGCCGTCCTTCATGGGCCTGATCGCCACGATATCCCCCGGGGTCCTTCCAAGCATACGCTTGGCCTCGTGCCCCACGGCGAGCACCTTGCCCGTGCCGCTCTGGACCGCCACTACCGAGGGCTCGCTCAGGACGATTCCCTGACCTTTTACATGAACGAGCGTGTTTGACGTCCCCAGGTCGATCCCCATGTCATTTGAAAACAATCCATATATAGAACTGAACATAGCGCCGATCTCCTCTTCCCTGTCACCCCGAATAAATTATGGCGTCACGCATGCCGGCGTTACCGCGGGCCCCCTGCATGGATGCGGAGGGCAAAATCATCGTTATTCCGGTTTGCGGCAAGCCCCCTCGAAACAGCCCGTCGCGTTCAACCATGAATAATTCGGCAATGCACAGTTCGATCATTTTTGTCTCCGCCGAAAGCGGGCCAATGCCGCTGATCATCTGTGAAAAATCGCATTATTCACGGCCATAACTCCCGTAAAGACTCCCGAGGGATTGATTATTTTACGGTATTACAGGATCCAACATCCGCGAACGCGACACCTGCAGGTCCGTCTCTTTTGACTTATTACAATGGAATTATTTGTCAAGCGATAATATCTTAAAATAAAATTTACCCGCCCTAAAACGCCCCTACATCGGATTTAACAGCTTTTTCACCTCTTCGTTCCCTGCGTCGATGACCAGAACCTCGCTCCAAACGGCCCGGGCCTTCGCCTTGTTCCCGAGTGCCGAATAATTTTTCCCGATCCATATCTTGAGCTGGTTGTCGCGCTCATCGATTGCGAGGGCGCGCGTGAAATGTCCGAGAGATTCGTTGAACAGTGACCGGTTGTAGTAGAGCTTGCCCAGGTTAATATGCGTCAGCTTGAGAACGGCGCTGTCTGAAGTTTTTCGCAGAACTTCCTGGTAATTGAGGATGGCGCTGGTATACTGTTTTGAAATGGCGTGGAGCGTCGCCTGAAAAAGCCTCCCCTCAAGCGTATCGGAGGTCTTGCCGTGTTCGGCAAGAATTTCGAAACCCTCTTCGCTTTTCCCCGCCAGAACATGCATGAGAGCGCAGAAACGAACGTCGTCGACCGTGCGCAGCGCGGATACCGGGCCGATATCCCGGGCGAAGGAGAAAAGCTGTTGCCCGCTGTAATAGCCGGCGTAAAAAGCGGCCTTCGCCAGGATGAGGGTATGCCGGGGCTCCATGGCGCCGGAGAGCGCACGACCCTTGTTTATGCAGCGTATAGCCGAGAGGAAATGCGGCCGTGCCGGCTCGCACGTCGCCGTGGATACACCGTTGTAGATAACCGCTTCGGAAAACGACCTGCCCATTACCGCTTCGCCAAGCAGGTAGTGGGCCTCCCCCGCCAGGAAAAACGCCTCCGCCGAAAGCTGATTGTCCCCGTCGAGGTCCTCGCAATTGGACGCGATGTTTTTAAGAAGTTTTTCGCGTTCTTCCGGGGAGCGTGTATTCACCGCAATGGAGATTTCGCGGGCAATCCGGTGCTGGGTGTATTTCCAGAAGAATATATACTGCTTTAAATTTACAAACAGAAAAACGACCGCGGCGGCCGCGACCGCGACACCGATAATCCTGAAAAGACCGCTGTTTCTTTTTCTGGTTTTATAATGGGAGTACATTATCAACTCGCACCGCGGAAATAATCCTCTACGGCCGCCTGTATTTTGAATCTGAGATCCGGGTTGCCGTCCACGAGAAAGAGCCTCACCGCGCGGCTGCCCTTGAGGTAGAGTGCGATATAATTATCGCCGACCCGGTAATCTTGCACCTTGTAGAAGTCGAACCGGTGAGTCGCTCTGCCCATCCTGATAATCAGGCCTTCACTCGCTATTTCAACATCACCGCTTCCGACTCTTTTCAGATTATTGTACGCCTGCAGCGAAGGGTCTATGCTGCTTTCGCCGCCTTCATAATCCACCAGGCCCGACGCGTCCTCAAAGAGCACCGCATCGCCCGATGAGCGTCCTTCCCGGGGAACACCCGCAACCTCCCGGACCCCATCACTATTATTATCGTTAAAACTGGCGTCAAGTTCGTCTAAAATTCCCGCCTGTCCGGTTGAAATAACTTCCGCCGGCTCCTCATCCTCGCCGCGAAAGTCCCCAAGCGGGCCGGTTGCGGTGGATTCAACAAAACCCTTGTCGGCGTCACTCCGCGCGGTCCGGGGACTTTTGCCGCCGCTTGACCGTCCGCGCCGGCCGGTCATGGGGCGCTGATTCGGGCCGGATTGGAAATCTTCGTTGGGAATGTAACGGTCGCTGACATGAATGCCGCGTTGCACGTCCTGCGTAAAGAATATGGAGGACACGACCAGGAAAATTCCGGTAGCGATGAGTATCAGCGAAAGATAGAACATGGATTAAATCTTACCCCACTTTAATCGCTGTATCCTATGGTGATTAACATCGATGTCAAGAATTTTATTTCCTCGCCCCGGATCGCGCCTTGTTTGTGCTCGGGTTTAACGCTCCCCCGGCCTTGGCGGAGAAACAGTCGCATTCAGGATGGAATTCTCCACAGCCCTGCTTTTAAATATGGCTTTGTTTTATAAACATAATCGGCAGATTCGTTTGCATAATAAACGAGCTTCCAGCCAGGGGGATGAAAGGACCGGTATTTCTCCTCGGAGACCGAGTACGCGTTGACGGTCGAGAGTGCAAGTCCTCCCGGCGCGCACGAACCTATGGCTTCGAGAGCGGCGCGATAATCCGTTTTAACCGAGAAGCTCCGCTGTTTTTTTCGCGAGAAGGTTGGTGGATCGAGGATGACGAGGTCAAAACGTCTGTTTTTCCTGTTAAATCGCCTCAGCCAGTCGAACGAATCGCCGCGTACGAAGTCCCTGTCGTCACAGTCAAGGCCGTTGGCACGGTAGTTTTCCCGCGCCCGCTCGAGCGCCGGCGCCGAAAGGTCTACGTTCACCGCCGAGCGGACCCCCCGGGCCAGCGCGTGTACGGAAAAAACGGCCGTATACGAGAAGAGGTTGAGCAGACGCTCCACCGCCGGATAATACTGTTCGAGTGCCCGCCGTATTTCGCGCATATCGAGGAAAAGTCCCGTATGCTGGCCGTGCACCAGATCGACGATAACCGTAACCCCGTTATGACGCACACCATATCCCGCGGGCGGACCGTCTCCCCAGGCGATTTCGCTCGACCGCCGGGCGGTATAACCGTCGCCGTCATTGATTTTTCGCCTGTCTTTGACAAGGAGCCCCAGCGGACGCCGCGGAAGCCGGGCAATCGCGGTCTCCATGGCGGACAGCAACTCGGCCTCGCGGTTGAATATATGATCGAAATAGAACTGAACCAGCAGATAATCGCCGTAACGGTCGACGGTGAGCCCGTCGATGCCGTCGCCGGCGGCGTTGAAAAGCCTGAAGCTGTCGTCGCCCTTGCTTCCGTACAACCCGTCCCTTCGCTCGAAAGCGCGACTAAATGTTTCGGGCAGGGTCATTTTAATTTCGGTGGAAACGTCAGCGGCTCAGGCGCCCACGGCTATTTTCATGCTCCTGATCTTCCGTGCAAGCGCCTCGTAATCCCCGCTACCGATCAGGGACTGGTCGACTATCGACGAGGCGCCGCAGGCGATAACGAAGGGATTGTTGAGGTATTCCGCTACATTCGTATCGTCGATGCCGCCGGTGGGTATGAGCCCGAAGCGCCGGGTTTTAAAAGGCGCCGTGACCGCATCGATGTATTTAACACCGCCGAGAACCCCGGCTGGAAATATCTTGACGACATCGCATCCGGCCCTGAGTGCCTGGTTGAGTTCCGACGGGGTGGCGACTCCCGGAATAAAGCTGAGGGCGAGGGCCGAGGCGTATTCGATCACTTCGGAATCGAGACAGGGCGCGACAAAAAAGACCGCTCCGACATCCGCGGCCTTTTTTAAAGATTCCACCGACAGTACGCTTCCCGCCCCGACCATTACCCCAGGGTGGCGCTTAACGATCTCTTTGATACAGCTGAAGGCGGCCTCGGTGCGAAGCGTCACCTCCACCAGGGGAATGTCGGCCTCCTCGAGGAGCCCGACCGCCCGCAGGGCGCCGTCCGTGTCCCCGAAAACGGCGACCGGAATAATTTTCGTCTTTTGGAATAAATCTCTTATCCGGGCTTCCATGTTATCGCGCCTATACGTTCATCCGCGGGTAACAGAGTTCGACCTGATTGCCGTCGGGATCCAGGAATACCACCGACTTGCCCCCGCGAAGATTATCCGGGCCGAATACGATGGTTATATCGTTTTCTCTCAGTTCGTCTACCGCGTCATCGAAATCCTCCTCGTCGAGAAAGAGGCTGATATGATTCTTGGTTCCCTGCTGGTTCTCGTATCCCTCTATCTCGAAAAGACCGATCATGATCTCTCCCACCTTGATAAAGGCCTCGCGCGAGTTACTCATTTTTTCGACGACCTCGAAATCGAACAGTTCGCGATAGAATTCTATCGAGCGATCGAGATTCGAGACCGTAATCCCGATATGGTCTATACTTTCAATTACTATCATCGTTCCCTCTCAGTTCGGTGAATATGCGCCCCGCTCCGGGCCTCGAAGGACGCCGCGCGTGCACACGGACAGACAACCGGCGGTGCCGGATATCCGATCGTATCCGCTTTTCAGATACACTCCGTAATTTTTTATGTCAATCATTATCTAGTGCCCGCCCTCAAAAAGTTTCATCATATCACGCCGTGGCAATATGACGACATGGGCGGCATCAATGCATTGGATATGGAGCATGAATATTTTAATTGAAAAATAAAGGCTGTCCATTTACCTTCTACCATTGTCTCCCGGATATGTCTATTTAAAGCCAATCCGTGGACAAGGCCTTCGCGGCGAAAATGAAGGCATCGGGATCCTGTTTCTCTGATAAAACGATAAAGGCGTCAATGGAAAAGAACCTCATACCCGAAAATATCCACGTTGAAGGCATCAAAGTCGACCTAAAAAGCGTCAGGCCGGGGGCGGTTTACAGCCATAATGTATACGATGAATACGGCGTCCAGATCGTCGCCGCCAACTCCCCGCTCACCGACGAGATGATACGGTCCCGCCTCGAGCGCGGGCTTCGCTACCTCTACTACAGCAAATCCTTCGACGCGGGATCGAATCCTGCCGGTCTCGACCTGACCAAAAACGCCGTCTCCTCCGCGACCCAGGCCCGTGCCCGGGAAACGTCAAAGGCCATACTCGAGGAAATCGCCGAGCGCCTTCACATGGGCCAGGAGATCGACATCTCGCGCGTGAAGATCAGCAAGTCCAAAGAGCTCATCGAGGGAATCATCGACGAGGTCGCCCAGAACGACGACGCGGTGCTCGTTACGCTCAAGGAGCTCAAGAACTACGACGAGTACACGTTCGTACATTCGGCGAACGTCGCGGTGATCGCTTCGACTCTCGCGGTGCGTCTGGGCTACAGCCGCGACCGGACCATAGAGATCGGGGTCGGCGGGCTGCTCCATGATATCGGCAAGGCGATCGTCGGCTTCCGAATCGTCAACAAGCCGACCGAGCTGACCGTTGAAGAGATAAAAAACCTCATGGAGCACCCCCATTACGGCTACAAGATTTCGGAGAACAACCGTAACATCACAAGGTTCCAGAAACAGGCCATTCTCCTCCATCACGAACGCCCCGACGGAATGGGATATCCCTTCGGATTTGATTTTCACAGTTTCATCGCCAGGGTGCCGAGAGACGTGCGCTTGATCAGCATATGCGACGCGTTCAGCGCCCTCACCACCGAGCGCGCCTACAAACCCGCCTACACGCACAAGCGTGCCCTCCGCATCATGCAGAACGGAGTGCACGCCTCTTTCAAGAGACACTCCCAGTTCATTTACGATGATTTTCGCGATTTCATCAAGGGGATCGGCTTCATGATCAACATGGGCGACTACATATTCGACGCCGAGGAAATGATTCGCCTCAACACGGGCGAGATCGCAAGGATACTTGAACTAAGAAGAAACAATTCCCTCAATCCGGTCGTGAGGCTGCTCACGGACAAAAAGCTCCAGCCCCATAAACGGGAGATTGTCTTAGACCTCGAAAACGATTTCTCGGTCTACATTGCCAATATCCTCGACAAAACCTCGGTCGACACGCACATGCTCTCGCTGCGCACGGTGTAGGCGACCCTACTCCACCGTCACGCTTTTGGCGAGGTTGCGCGGCTGGTCCACATCGCAGCCGCGCATGACGGCGATGTGATACGCCAGGAGCTGCAGCGGCACGACCGTCAGGAGCGGTGAAACGATCTTCTTGGTCGCCGGCACATAAATGACGTGCTGTGCGAGGGACCGTATCTCCTCATCGCCCTCGTTCGCTATCGCTATGATCCGGCCGTTTCGCGCGCGCACCTCCTGCATATTGCTCACGATCTTGTCGTACACCTCGTCACGCGGCGCGATAAAGACCACCGGCATGTTCTCGTCGATGAGGGCGATCGGTCCATGCTTCATCTCGGCCGCGGGGTAGCCTTCCGCGTGGACATATGATATTTCCTTCAGCTTTAGCGCCCCCTCGAGCGCCACGGGGAAATGTATGCCCCGGCCAAGGTAAAGAAAATTCCTGCTCTCGCTGTAGATGCGCGCTATCTCCCGGATCGCGTCGCTATCGTCGAGGATTCTCTGAACGTACTCGGGGATTTTTATCAAATCCTCGATAATCGCCCTTCCCTTTTCGGCGGTCATGTCCCTGCGGCGCGAGAGAAGGATCGTTATGAGGATGAGCACCGTGATCTGCGAAGTGAAGGCCTTGGTGGATGCGACGCCGATCTCGGGACCGGCATGGATGTACACTCCGCCGTCGCTCTCGCGCGCGATGGTGCTGCCCACCACGTTGGTAAGCCCCAGGACCCTTACCCCCCGCGCCTTCGCCTCGCGCAGCGCCGCGAGCGTGTCCGCTGTCTCGCCCGACTGGCTGATCACTATTACCAGGTCTCCCTTTCGGAGAATGGGACGCCGGTAGCGAAACTCGGACGCGTACTCGACCTCCACGGGTATGCGCGCGTACTGTTCGATGAGATACTCGCCGACCAGCCCCGCGTGCCAGGAGGTCCCGCAGGCGATAAAGATGATCCGCTCGATGCCGTTGAGGTCTTCCTCCGAAAGACGGAGGCCGTCGAGACGCGAGGTGCCCATGTTCTGAAGAATCCTGCCCCGAAAGGCGTTCTGTATTGTATCCGGCTGCTCGAAAATCTCCTTGAGCATGAAATGGTCGTATCCCTGCTTTTCGATCAGGGCGATGTCCCAGTCTATGTCCTCGACGGTTTTATTTTTCCTGTTCTTGTTTAGGTCATAGGTACGATACTCGCCGCCGGTGATCTCGACCATCTCGTTGTCTTCGAGATAGAGCACCCTGCGCGTGTGCTCCACGATGGCGCTTGCGTCGGAGGCCAGGATCATCTCGTTCTCGCCCACGCCGAGTATGAGCGGGCTTCCCCGCCGCGCGGCGATTATTTTTTCCGGCTCGTCGTTCGAGACCACGGCGATTCCGAAAGTCCCCTCGACCTTGGAGAGCGCCTTCATCACCGAATCGATGAGCGTGTTGTCAGAGTAATAATACTCGATAAGATGGACGATCACCTCGGTGTCGGTCTCGCTTAAAATGGTGTGGCCCTTATCAATGAGTGTTTTTTTAATCGTCGCGAAGTTTTCGATTATTCCGTTATGCACAAGCGCGATCTTTCCGGCGCAGCACAGGTGCGGGTGCGCGTTACGGTCCGAGGGGGCGCCGTGCGTCGCCCACCGGGTATGCCCTATTCCGGTCCGATATGCCTCGAGCGATGGGTAATCGAGGATCCCCTCGAGTTCCGCTATCTTCCCCTTTTTCTTCCGGTAATACATCCCGCCGTTAACAAGCGCGATTCCCGCGGAATCATAACCGCGGTACTCGAGCCGCTTCAGGCCGCGCACGATGATTTCAGCGGCGCTTCGTTTACCTACATACCCTATTATTCCACACATTGCATGTGCTCCTTTTCATCCGTCATCGGTCCCGCATCTCCCCCGTGGTCGGCGCGGGCCCTTTCGATAATACCGGACGCATATCTTCCAGCACGACGACCACCGCCCTGGGCGGTCCGTCATCGAGCCTGAACCGCCTCAGCTTTCCCTCGAGCGAAACCAGCACCGGGCCGCGCCACCACTGCGAGGGCTTCGGGAGGTCGCCCCCCGACAGCGTCCCGAGATCGGCGGTGCCGATCTCTCCGCTTATCTCGAGCCAGGAACCGTATCGAAATCGACAGCGGAATCGGCGCTCGGTCAGTACCTCCGGGAAAATGAGCGGATAATCGTATCCGGTGGCGAAGCTCCGGCCGATACCGTCCGCCAGGTGGGCCTGAAGCTCCCGCCGGTAAAACCGCCTGCTTCCGAACAGGCCGTCGTCCCACCTACGGTAAAGGACCTCCGCTCGCCTGCGCACCTGGTGCGCCGCGGAATCGACGGTTGCAATCCCTTCGGCGCCCGTCACGGGGGGGCTCTCTCCGGGAAACAGGGACAACAACAGTGCGGTGGCCAGGATGAGGGAAAGATTTATACGGTTTTTCAATTACGGCCGGTATATCTCCAGGTATTTAATGCCTCGTCGCTTGTCCAATCGGTACGGCTCAGCCGCGGAGTAACGGCCGTAAATCCGTTTCCACCGCGGCCGTAACCGGCACCATCAGAATTATGCTTACCGGAATTATGCCCCGACTATCGCCTCGGCGGGACATGCATCCACGCAGGTCCCGCAATCGGTGCAGGTGTCCCCGTCGATAACATAGGTGTCCTTTCCTTCCTTGATCGCGGAGACCGGGCACTCGTCGACGCAGGCCCCGCACATGGTGCAGTCGGTGGTGATTTTAAAAGCCATGGCTTCCTCCAAAAAAGTTTCCCACACTATAACCGGCAAATTAAAAGTCAAACTAAAATTACCGCATCGCCGGTTCGCCGACGCGGCGATTTTTTCGCTACAGCAACAGAAATAAGAGTAATACGACAAGCAGCACAACGACGCCGGCTATGATGCCGATCATCATGCTGTTCGAAGCCTGTCGCATCGTCTCCTCAACGACCGGGTCGCCGGTTTTTATCCGGATGTCCTGCTCCTCGTCCGCCCTGCCAAGGATGCCTTTGGCTATCTGGACAAAAACCTTGTACCCCTCCTTGGGGTGATATTTAATCGAGTATACGGTCGCGCCCACCGGTTTGACCTTGTCGCCGGTGATCAGATTGAGCTGTTTAAGTATCTTGTACGCGACGGGGCTGGTGCTGTCGAGCATCACCTGGACGTGATCGCCCGGTCTCAGGCTTGAGATATTGCGTCCCTTCGTGGGCGACAGGATGAGGTCGACGTTCAGCATCCTAATGCCGCCGGGCGCCGCTTCCTTTTCCGGGACGCTCTGTTCCTGGCTCTCTCGTCTGCGGGCCCTGGTCCCGGGCTTCAGCAACACTTCCATCCTGAGTGAATTCATCAATATGGAATCCGCCTCGGCGGCGACACCCTCCCCTATCCCAACCGAGAGAAGCGCGGTAATGGCCCGGCCCAGAACGACCCTGTCACTTTTCGAGGCCGCCTCCGCAAGCGGCGCCGTGTTCATCCGTCGAAGCGCGCTCTCGATTTTCATTGCCGCGGCGTCGTCGAAGTCGCCGGCGTCCATCAACGACTCGAGGCCGTCGAAAAAATCGGAAATGGGCGCCTGGACATCGCCGTCTTTAAATGAGCTCTTCGAGCCCGCGGCGATGAAGACGCTATTGACCGTTTTGCCCACCATGCTGTAAATGATGAGCCCGAGGCCGAACAGCCGCTCCCCCCGTTCGAAGGCGAACTTGATGAGCGCGATATCATTGATTGCGCCCTTCACCACGCTTTCCGCGATATCGTTCCTGTGGTTTACATAGGGCATAACCAGTTTTATCTTCTGGGCGAAGGTCATCTTCTCGACCTCGTCCTCGACCATGAGCTCGGCGTACTGCCCGTAGTTCACGGGCTCGAAATCAAGCTGGGTCTCGGTTTTATCGAGCGACAGCGCTTTCTCAATGGCCTTCTTCACGTAGTTTTCGGCGGTGCCGATGTCCTGGGCCTGGATGTTCCCCACCACGGCCCGAATCATTTCCGGCGTTATGACGCCGTCGATATTTGTTTTCAGCTTACCGTGCAGATCAACATTGAGCTCGAGACGCGAAATGCCCTGCATTATCGCCTTAACAAGCTCTCCGTGGGGCCGCGCCAACTTCTCCCTCTCAAGGTCCTGACCCACGGCGATTATCGAGAAGCTGCCGAGGTAATTAATCCGTGCGGCGTCGACATACACCACCAGCAATCCCGACGAAGATTGGCGTGGCAGGTTGATTTTCACCTTGAGTGCGATAATCTCGTGCTGTACTTTCTTGTCTTCCGGCATAATTGAGCGCTGTCCGATTATATTAGAATTGTTGCATAGCCGGGAAATAAGGCGATTTTCCCTCGCCGGCAGCGGGGGGAAAATCCGGCATTTCCAAGATTCGCGTCGAGTCTGATTTTAAGATGTTCCAGAAAGCGCTTATGGTAGGTTTAGTGAGGGGGCGCGTCAACCATTTCTTCGGGACCGTCTTCGTTTATTGAAAACAGCCCCTGAACGCACAATACCACGCGGACCTCCCGGCGGGCCCGCCCATCAACAGCGAGGAGACTGGGCTGCTTCGCACCAGCGACGGTGAGCGCGTTACCTCAGGCGCCGTGCTTCTTTTTTACCACCCTGAACGCCTCGTCCACCACATTCCAAGTCTTTTTTATATCGGCGTCCGTATGGGCCGTGGATATGAACCAGTTATGGTGCGAGACGAAGAACGCGCCGCGCTTGGTGCACTCCGCGCACCAGTCCTGATGCAGCATGAGGCTTTCGTCGTCCGTGACGTAGACCGAGGGCATGGAGGGCGCTCCGGTGATGCTAAGCGTGTACCCGTACGACCGGGCGATGTCGGCCATGCCGTTCAGGAGTTTTTTCCCGCTGGCAAGCATGAGCGCCGGCCCGTTGATCCGCCGGAGTTCCTTGAGCGCGGCAAGGGCCGCCGCCATGGGAACCGCCGAGAACCAGAAACTTCCCGTATAGAAGACCCGCGCCGCCGCGGTTTTGAGGGCCTCGGTGCCCACGAGCGCCGATATCGGGTAACCGTTCGCGATCGCCTTGGAGTAGCACTCGAGGTCCGGCTTGAAACCGAAATATTCGCTCGACCCGCGCATATCGAGCCTGAAACCGCAGCGCACGTCGTCGATTATCAGGACGATGCCGTTCTTTTTACACAGGGCCTCAACCCTGCTCCAGTAACCCGGAGCGGGCATTTCGCTGTCGGCAAAGGTCGGGTGATGATAGGGCGATGCCATGAAGCCGGCTATCTGGCCGTGATGCGCGTTAACCAGCCGTTCGAGGCCCTCGTAGTCGTTCCATTCCACGCGGAGAATGTTCGACTGGTCTTCCTCCAGGATGCCCGGATGGCCGGGGGCCTGCGCCCATGCCGCTACGCCGTGGTATCCGCCACGCACGAGTATGATCTTCTTTCTTCCCGTGGCGGCGCGGGCCGTCATGATGGCGTAGGAAGTCACATCTCCGCCGTTTTTGGCGAAGAAGGCCCAATCCGCGATACTGATAAGATCGACGAGGTATTCGGCGAGCTCGACCATGATCGGGGCCGGAGAGGTGATGCAGTTCCCGCTTTTAAGTTGCTTCTGTGCCGCGGCGTCCACTTTGGGATGATTATAGCCGAGCACCATCGGGCCGTATGCGCACATGTAATCGATGAACTCATTCCCGTCCACGTCCCAGAAACGGGAGCCCTTCGCCCTTGATGCGTAAAAGGGATAATCGGTCGCCGGCACGAGCGGAGCCGGGCTCAGATGCCCGTAAATCCCGCAGGGAATCACCTTTGCCGCCCGCTTGAAAAGGGCGACGGATTTTTTATACGTGTAGGTCTTCATGGAGTCCCTCCCTTTAACCAAGGTACAGTGGAATTCTGTCGAGAAGCAGGCTTACGGAATCTACCATCCCTATCCGCCCGCGCGGCATGAGGTCGCCGGTGGCGATCGCGGTGAAGGCATCGAGTTTCTGATTGAGGATGTCGTTCGCCACCTTGAGGTTGCGGAACAGCATGGCAGACATCGGCTTTTCGAAATCGCCCTTTGCGGCCTCGATGGCGCCGTTATCAAACCTCAGCATGGCCGACGGGCCTTCCGGCATGACCTTTATGAGCGTCACCCCTTTATGGATGTGGGACGAAATCATTCGCGCGACGGGGTCGACCAGACCGAGTTCCTGTATTGCAAAGGCTGCCGTGGTGATGGTGAAGCGCGTATTGATGGCAAGGTAGTTTTTATCGGCCAGGAGCTCCGGCGTCGGCTTGAGGTAGTGCTCGAGGCGTGCGGTGAGTTTCGGGAAGTCTTTCATGAGAAAACCGAGCTTCGTAAAACCCTTGAGCAATACGGGCTGCGCCTTGCCGTCGAACATTTTAACCAGGTGCGCGGGCGAAAGGAAGTAGAGAATGATCGACGGTTTTTTCCGCCGGCCCCGCCGCACCGTACACGTGCCGTTTTCGAACAGAATGTAAGCGCTCGGCCCCTTCCGTACGATAAACTGAACCGAGAGGTTCCAGCCCTTCGACAGCGCCGCCATCTCCTTGTCGTAGATGACGAGGTCTTCGAGATTGACGAGCACCGCGTTGAGATTGAGATGCGCCTTTACCAGTTCCATATTCATAACCGGCTCCTTTTCGCGGAAAGGTATCACCCGAAGTGAGTGAGCACTTACTCAGTATAGGATGTGCCGATAATATGTCAATTAAAATATGGCCGATATATTGTAATTATTTGCACCTCTCCGGGCACACGGCAATCCCCCGTCTCCGGTGGATTGCATGGGTCGGCCGGTTGCATCCAAATAAAGCGCTTTTCCGCCGGAAACGTCCTGCGATTTCCGGGCGGCATTATCAGCGGAACAGGGCCCTGACCGTCTGACGGGGACGGTGGAATCGCTATTCCGTGTCCCTGCCCTGGTATACCCTGGTCCCGGGCTGTACGTCTCGCGTAAGCCACACGTTTCCGCCGATCTCGGCCCCTCTTCCTATGGTAATCCGCCCGAGGATGGTCGCCCCGGAATAAATGATTACATCGTCCTCGACGACAGGGTGCCGCGGTATGCCCTTTATCGGCCGCCCGGCCTCATCGAGGGGAAAGCTCTTGGCGCCGAGTGTCACTCCCTGGTACAGGCGCACGTTGTTTCCTATAATACAGGTCTCCCCGATCACTACTCCGGTGCCATGATCAATGAAAAAGTGTTCACCTATCCGCGCTCCGGGATGGATGTCTATGCCGGTGGTCGAATGCGCCATTTCGGTGATGATGCGCGGGATGAGCGGCACGTCGAGCCGGTACAGCTCGTGGGCGATGCGGTAATTGGTGAGCGCGGTGATGCTGGGATAGGAGAATATGGCCTCTCCCGGGCTCTTGGCGGCGGGATCGCCCTCGTAGGCCGCGCGGACGTCTCCGGCCAGCATTCTCCGTATCTCAGGAAGTCGCTCGATAAAGCGCAGCGTCGTTTCGCGTGCTTTCGTTTCGCAGATAACGCAGTCGAGCGCCTCCTCGTCGTCGCAGGAGAAACAGAGGCCCCTGTTTATCTGCTCGGACAGGAGGATGAATACCCTGTCGATGGCGGAGCCGAGGTAATAGCGCATGGTCCCCGGCTTGAGCTCCGAGTGGCCGTAGAAACCGGGGAAAATCACCGTTCGCAGAAGATCGACCGTTTCGGTCAACGCATCGATCGAGGGCATGGCGACCTCGTGGTGAGCGCCGTGGAAAACCGGCTCGTACGATTCCGGCCGGCAAAGCTCACCGACGACGCCGTCGAGCAGTGTATCGTAGTGGCCGTTACGCCCGTTATTCAATTCAGGCGCGCGTTTCGGTGCGTCTTTTCGACATGATTTTTCCATAAAAGCAACCGCCTCTGCTATCGCGTATACCGCCGTTGTATTGTGGAATGTCCGGGAGGGGCCGTGACAACGGTGGTCGATGGAGACTTACCGCCCACACGCCGGGGAACCTAACACAGCAGCAACCCGTCTCTCCCTCCCCCCGCGGCAAACGGAAGGCCGTATTGAATCCGAATAGCCGTTCTGATTGTATATAGCCCGTTTCGAACAATAATTCAATTACATTTTTCGGACGATGCTTTCATTCGTACAGGTGGTACGGGGACTTCTCCGCCGAGAATCTCGCCTCGACGTCCTTCCATGAGGAGCTGATGGTATCCATATCCTTACCCGCATCAATCATCTCCCGTATCGTCGCGCTCCCCGCCAGCAGATCGAAGGCCGGATGCGCCGAATTGAACTCATAGACGCCCTGCGGAAAAGCGCACCGCTCACCGTACAGTTTCCGGGCCGCCCATACCACGGCAACGCCCGCAAGAAACGGGAGAAAGGCCGCCTGATCGGTAACGTGCAGGTACACTCCTCCCGTATTTTCGCCGGCGAATTTGTTGAATGTCGGCTTGAAATGGGTCGGGCGGAAAAAAACTCCCGGAACGCCCTGCGCATTGAGCAGGAGGGCGTATTCCTCCGGCCCGATGAAGGGCGCGCCGCACATCTGAAACGGCATGGTGCTTCCACGGCCCTCCGAGAGAGTCGTGCCTTCGAGCAGACACGTCCCCGGATATACGAGCGCCGTATCCTGCGTGGGCATGTTCGGCGACGGCGGCACCCAGGGCAGCCCGGTTTCGGGAAAGAGCATCGATCGGCGCCATCCAATCATCCTTATGACAGTCAGTTTAACGTCCAGACGGTGCCGTTCGCGATACCACAACGCAAGCTCGCCGGCGGTCAATCCGTGACGGACGGGAAGATGGAACAACCCCACGAAGGACTCGAATCCCTGCTCGAGCCCGGGGCCTTCTACGGCGATGCCTCCGAGCGGATTGGGCCGGTCGAGGACGATGAATTCGACATCGCGCCCGGCGAGCGCTTCCATGAACATCGCCATGGTGTTGACGTAGGTATAATAGCGTGAACCGACGTCCTGCATGTCGAAGAGCGCCGTGTCGATTCCGTCGAGCATATCGTCAAGCGGCCTGAGCGTACGGGCCGAATCACCGTAAAGGCTTACCGTCTCGGGGCCCGCAGTGGGTTGGTCAGTCACCGGCACCTGGTCCTGTTCCGTACCGAAGAGTCCGTGTTCAGGTGTGAATATCCGTTTCAGTTTGAGCCCCGATCGGGCGTACGCGTGCCATGAATACTCGAGTGAGGCCGTAACCGAGGTCTGGTTTGCGATAAGCGCGACGGACCGGTTTGCGTATCGGTCCGCGTCGGATAAAAAGACATCGAGCCCCGTTTGCACCTTCATGGGCGAATTATCTCCTCCCGGAGCACCACGGCCCTCGAAATACGCGCCCCCGCCTCCACACGCGAACCCGGCAGAAGCAGCGAGTCGAGTACCTCCGCATCCGCTCCCACGATACTACCGGCTCCGATAATCGAATCCCTTACAACCGCCCCGGCCGCGATTTGCGCGTCGGATGCAACGGGCGCCGACTCGAGACCGCATATCGCCGCGACCGCCTGTGCCATGCCGGTCGCAGCGGTCCGCATGGACGCTTCCCGCAGCGACGCGACAGTGCCTATATCCAGCCAGAGCCCGTCGTGTTCGACATAGTCGAGCCGTCGATTCACAATAAGCCCCGTATAACCCGTGTACACGATACTCGAAAACCCGTCTTCAAGATACTGAAAAATGGCCGGCGAGAGTACCGCGGCCCCCGCGTAGATAAGACCCGAGAGCACGTTGGTGCCAAGAAAGTTTTTAAAATCGATCACCCGCTCCTCCCGCACACCAACCTGGCCGATCGACGCGGCGTCCGTCGCGCGATACAGCACGACGGTTCCCGGCGAGGTTCTCTCCCGGTGGCGCCGCAGCACCGCGGCCAGGTCCATATCCATAATGACGTCGCTGTTGATCAGGACGAAGTCGTCGCCGCCTATCATCTCCCTGCATTTCATCACCCCGCCGCCGGTGCCGAGAATCTTCGGTTCGTACGAGAACGAAATATCGAGACCGAAGTTATCGTGCCCGTCAAAGAACTCCCGTATCTTATCGGATCGGTAGTGCAGGTTTATGATTACGCTCGAAATCCCGGCGCGGGCGAGTATCGATATCGCATAACAAATCGACGGTACGTTCGCCACCGGAACGAGCGGCTTGGGGAAGACGTCGGTCACCGGCCGCAGGCGCTCCCCGTATCCCGCGGCGAGAATGAATCCCTTCACGCGGGGCCTCCGGCGCACTCGGCCACGAGCGCGCACGCGCGGGAAAGCTCGCCGCTCCGTTCCGCGTACGAGCCGAGATACGCGAGGGTGGCGACGATGTTGCGCTCGTACCTCCGGCGCCCGAGCACCCGCGACTGATAGGCGAAGGTGCCGACGGCCTTCACATTGCGCTGAAAAGCCGAGAGATCGAAAAGCCGGTCGAATTCCCTCCGGCCCATGCGGTGAATCCCGCGATCGCGCGCAAGCAGATAATAACGGCCCATGAGGCGTTTGAAAAGCGCGCCGTCGAGTCGCAGGTATGAGTCCCTGAGGAGCGAGGCGAGATCGTACTGCGGAAGTCCCATGCGCGCGTCCTGAAAATCGATGACGAAGGGTGCATCACCGCGGAGCATTATGTTTCGTGAATGAAAATCGCGGTGGTTGAGCACGAAAAGTTCCGGCCGCTGCAGGGCCTCGGCGATTTTCAGGAATTCGCTGCGCAGTTCGCGGAAAAACGACTCCGGTGCGCGGAACGAAAAGTAATTCAGCACCGCGTGTTCGATGAAAAAATCGAACTCGAACATTAGCTTCTCCATGTTGAACGAACGGCCGAAGGGAACGGCGGAAGAATCCGGGGTGATGGATTGTATACGCGCGAGGATGTCGAGCACCTCTCCGTATAGCTTTTCCGCGCCATCATTCGCGAGTCCGGAAAACCGGTCCTCGAGCGGTTCATCACCCAGGTCCTCGAGTAAAAGGAGGCCGAGCACCCGGTCCGCCGCGACAATGCCAGGGACCGGAACGCCGCTTCGTTCGAGCAGGGAATGCATAACAAGAAACTGGTGCTCTCCGTCGGGCGCGCCGGCAAGAGTCTCGTCGAAACAGACGATATACGGTCCCCGTTTGGTGTAAACACGGAAATATCGGCGCACGGACGCATCGCCGGCAAGTTCCGCCATCCCGCCGCAATCGCCCGCATGCACCCGGGCGAAATGCCGTATGGCCGCCTCGAGCGGATTTTCCACTGTCATATCGATACGTACTCCGCCGTCAGGGACGGCATGTCGAATGTGCGCGCATACCGTTCGAAGCGCGGCGTGCCGGGGAAAAACGGCACGGCATACCGCGCTTCGAACGGCGACCTGCCCCTTCGCGGGGCAGGTCGGGACCGAGGGGGGAAAGGCTATTCAATGTGACGCCGCAGAAAGGCCGGGATCTCCAGGTCTTCGGTGCTGTGATCCCTGCTGTAATCTTTTAGCCTGCGGCGCTCGTAATCGAGCGAGAAGGTCTGCATGCTCGCCGGCACTTTTTTTTCTATCCTGTTTTTGCCTTCTATGAGCGTAAGCGCCGCGCCGGTCTTGTGGCCCAGTTCCGCGTCGGTCTTTTTGGTAAGTAAATTTCTTTTCCTGTCGAAGCCGGTCGCGATGACGGTCACCCTGACCTTCTCGTTGAGGACTGGATCGATCGTCGTGCCGACGATGATGTTGGCATCTGGATCGACCTGGCGGTTGATGAGATCGGTGACCTCGTTCACCTCGTGCAGCGACAGGTCGTTTCCGCCGGCGATGTTGATGAGTACCGCGCGCGCGCCCTCTATGCTCGACTCCTCGAGAAGCGGGCTGTTGATGGCCATCTGCGTCGCCTCGAGCGCCTTGTTCTCGCCGCTGCCCAGCCCAACACCCATGAGCGCGTCGCCGGTCTCCTTCATGACGGTCTTGACGTCGGCGAAGTCGACGTTGACCAGGCCGGTTATCATGATGAGGTCAGAGATGCCCTGGACTCCCTGGCGGAGGATATCATCGGCAAGTTTGAACGCGTCGTCGATAGGCGTGCGCCGGTCGATGATCTTCAGTAACAGATCGTTCGGGATGGTGATGAGCGTGTCAACTTTGTCCTTCAAGTTGCGAATCCCTTCCTCGGCACGCTCCGAACGCTTTTTGCCCTCGACGCGGAACGGCTTGGTGACGACCCCGAGCACCAGCGCATTCTGCTCCCTGGCCACCTCGGCCACGATCGGCGCCGCACCCGTGCCGGTCCCGCCCCCCATTCCCGCGGTGATGAAGACCATGTCCGCGCCCTTGAGCGATTTCAGGATCTTGTCGCGATCCTCGTTGGCGGCCTCGCGCCCGATTTCCGGGTCGGCGCCGGCCCCCAGCCCGCGTGTGAGCTTGTTTCCGATCTGTATCTTCACCGGCGCCAGCGACTCGCGAAGTTGCTGGGCGTCGGTGTTGCATACGATGAATTCGACGCCCTCCATGCCCGTGGCGATCATGCGGTTGACCGCGTTGCAGCCGGCGCCCCCAACGCCGACTACCTTGATGATGGTGTTCAACGGTTTTTCCTCTTCCAATCTGAACATCATTCCCCCCCTGTCCTTGTGTTATGTCTCATTATCGGGAAAAAAAGAGCTAAAAGTAATTATCCATGAACTTCCTGAATTTCTTTCCGAACGTACCCATCCCGCCCGAGCGGTCCGATTTCGATTTTGTGCGGAAGCGGTTCATCTTGATGCCGTATTTGAGCAGCCCCACGCCGTTTGCGTACTGGGGCGTCGCCACCACGTCCTTGAGCCCCGCGATGTCGCGCGGGATCCCCACCCTTACGGGCATGTTGAAGACTCGCTCGGCCGCCTCAACGCAGCCCTCGATCATCGCGCCGCCGCCGGTGAGCACGATCCCCGCCGCCAGTATCTCCTTCTTCCCGCTGCGGGCGAGCTCGCGGTCAACCATCTCCATTATCTCGAGCATGCGCGGTTCGATGATCTGCGCGAGCTCCTGACGAAATATCCGCCTGGGCGCCCGGCCGCCGACCGACGGCACCTCGATCGTCTCCGACGCATCGACGAGGTCGACAACGGAGGCGCCGTGTTTTTTCTTAATGACCTCGGCCGATTCGATCGGCGTCCTGAGGCCTATCGAGATGTCGTTGGTTACATGGATTCCGCCGATCGACAGGACCGATGAATAGGCCACTCCGCCCTCGATAAACACCACGATGTCCGTGGTGCCCCCGCCGATATCGATCAGCGCCACGCCCAGATCCTTTTCGTCCCTGGAGAGCGTCGCCTCGGCCGACGCGAGCGGCGCGAAGATGACGTCCGAGCACTGGTAACCCGCGCGGTTCGCCGATTTTAAAAGGTTCTGTATGGTCGTCGTTGAGCCGGTTATAATGTGGACCTCCGCCTCCAGCCGAACGCCGCTCATGCCGATGGGGTCCTTGATGCCGGTCTGGTCGTCGACCGAAAACTCCTTCGAAAGCACATGTATGATCTCGCGGTCGACCGGAATCACCACCGCCTGTGCGGCTTCGATGACCCGTTTTATCTCCACGGGGGTGATCGTCCTCTGTCGGTTGGAGACCGCGACCACACCCTTCGAGTTTTCGCCCTTAATGTGCTGTCCGGTAACCCCGACGTACGCGGCACCGACCTCGGTTCCGGCCATGAGCTCGGCATCCTCTATCGCCTTGACGATCGACGAGACGGTATTGTCGATGTTGATGATGACGCCGTTCTTCAGTCCGCGCGAGGGCGCGATCCCGACGCCGGTGACCTCTATCTGGTTGTTCTCGTTGACGAAACCGATCACCGCGCAGGTTTTCGTTGTACCGATATCAAGACCGACGATCGTATCTTCCATCACTGGGCTCCTTGCATTTTACTTCAGTACCGCCGCGCCGGGACGGACCTCCGAACGCGCCGGGTAATATCGCGTCGCGTCCAGGTATCCGACCAGCGCGTTCAGGGTATGGAAGCTCCCGCGGTCGATCTCGAGCGTATGGACGGTGCGCCTGCCTTTTAACAATACGCGCAGACGCGGATACTCGATCATGTCGATCTCCTCGATCTCCCGCAAAACCGGCATTCCGTTTTTCTCCAACTCCGAAAGCGTCTCGAGAGTTTTCCGCAAACGCGGCGAGGGCCTTCCCCCGGCCAACTCGCCGGCCGAGGCGACGATGATCGGTCTCTCGGCCGCGTGTATCGTCCCCGTTGAAAGCACCCTCAACCCGGCGTCAAGCTCGACCGGCACAAGAGCATCATCTCTGTCAAGCACCACAACGTACACGGGGACGTTCTCCTCTATGACCACCGTCAGCCTGTCGCCTTCTTCGTTTATCGAGTATTTCTTTATGAGGGCCATTTTGTCCAGGCCTTCCCTGAGCGTTCCAAGATCGATGACGAGGGCATCGCCGTCCACGCGGTATGCCACCTGTTTGAGCACCTCGTAGCGGCTGAGATAATAGAGACCCTTGAATTCGATCCCCCTCACCTTGCGGATGTCGCGCGCCGCCTCGGCGCTCCCGAAGGGCACGGCCGCGGATATGATCGCGCATGCCAGCGCCGCGAATGCCTTTTTTACCGCACAGCGCATCTTACCCGCCCGTGCTCCTTTTTTTCAACAACTGCATCACCGCCGGACCGGCCTTGTAAATATCGCCCGCGCCGAGCGTGAGGACGACATCCCCTTTCCGCACCTCGGCGGCGACGGATGCGGCAATGTCCTCGAACCGGGGAAGTATTCTCACGTCGCGACCGGTATGCCTAAAAATCGCATGGCTGATCAGCTCGGATGAGACCCCTTCCATGGGCTCCTCGCCCGCAGGGTAAATCTCGGTCAGGAAGAGCGCGTCGGCGTCCGAAAAGCATTGGCCGAACTCTTCGCACAGGAGTTTGGTCCGCGAATAACGGTGCGGCTGAAACACCACCACCAGCCTGCGGCCAAGGCTCGAGAGCGCGTCCAGTGTCGCCCGGATCTCGGTGGGATGGTGCCCGTAGTCGTCCATCACCAGAATGCCGCCCTCCTCGCCGACGCGCTCCATCCTGCGCCCCACTCCCCGGAACGTCGACAGCCCTTCGCGGATGGTCTTGAAATCGAGCCCGAGGTCCATCGCCACCGCGACGGCCGATAGCGAGTTGAGCGCGTTATGCCGTCCCAGTATCCCCAGGGAAATCTCGCCCAGGGACTTGTCTTTGTACAGACATTCGTACCTCGTCGTGCCGTTCTCGACCCTGACATTGACGGCGCGGAAATCCGCGTTTTCCGAAAACCCGTAGGTGACGTAGGGCCGCTCCACGCGGGGAAGGAGTTCCGCGACCGTGAGGTCGTCCACGCAGAGTACCGAATAGCCGTAAAAGGGAACCGCGTTGATATACTGGAGAAAGGCGTCCTTGAGCCCCTCGAAATAGCGGTAATGGTCGAGGTGATCGGCGTCTATGTTGGTCACCACGGCGATGGAGGGCAGAAGCTTCAGAAACGATCCGTCCGACTCGTCGGCCTCGAAGACGATGTAATCACCCTGACCGATCTTGGCATTGGAGCCGAAGTTGAGCACCTTGCCGCCCACCACGGCTGTCGGATTGACGCCCCCGTAATACAGGAGGCAGGCCAGCAGGGATGAGGTCGTTGTCTTGCCATGCGTCCCCGCAACACCGATACCATGTTTGAGGCGAACGAGCTCCGCAAGCATTTCAGCGCGATGGATGATGGGTATGCGCCGGTTGCGCGCCTCGATGATCTCCGGATTGGAGGGGGTTATGGCGCTCGAGGTTACGACCACGCTATAGTCTTCAATATTCGAGGGATAGTGGCCGATGAATATCCTGGCGCCCATCACCGCGAGCCGCCTGGTCTGTTCCGATTCGCGCAGGTCCGAACCCGAGACCTCATAACCGAGGTTGATGAGTATCTCGGCGATCCCGCTCATGCCGATGCCGCCGATCCCGATAAAGTGCATTCTTTTCGATTTTCTGAACACGTCCCGCCCCGCTTATTTATCCGAAAGATTCGCCATAACAGATTTAACGATGGCGGCCGCGGCATCCGGTTTCGCCGCCTCCCGCGCGCGCGCGGACATCCTGGCGAGCCGTGTTGGATTGCCCAGGAGTTCCGAAAGCACGGGATACACCTTTTCCGGCACTGCGTCCGCGTTCGCGATCTTTACCGCGGCGCCCGCCTTTACGAACTCGTCGGCGTTTCTGTCCTGATGGTCCATCGCGGCGTACGGAAATGGTATGAGAATGGACGGAATACCCATGGCGGCAAGCTCCACCATCACGCCCGATCCCGCACGGCTGATGGCGATATCGCTCGCCATATACGCCGCCCCAACCTCGTCGATGAAGGGCGAAAGATACAGAGAGCCGGCGTCGCCCGTGCGCTGTACGGCCTGCTTGTACTTTTCGTATAACAGGCCCCCCGTACTCCAGATGATTCCGACATCCTTGAACTCGCCAGGGTAACCGGCCTTGAGGCCCAGCACCAGCTCGTTGATCGTAAGCGCTCCCTGGCTTCCCCCAATGGCGAGGATCACCTTTTTGCAGTGCTTCAGGTTAAAGGCCTTCCGCGCGCTGTCCCGGTCGGGCGCGCCGAGCACCTTTTTTCTGATCGGGTTTCCGACCAGCACGAGCCTGCCGTGCAGTTCTTTCTTCATATACTCCCGGGTCGACTCGAAGGTCGTGAAGATCGCCGCGGCGTACCTGGCGAAAAACGATGTTACCTTGCCGGGCACCGTATTCTGTTCGCAGAGATACAGGGGTATGCCGGCGATCCCGGCCGCTATGAGCGCCGGCGCCGAAACGTACCCCCCCATGCCGATCACCGCCGCAATCCCCTTCTTCCGGATAATGAGCCGTGCTTTAAGAACCGCCGCGGCGAAACCGAGTATGAAGAACGGCAGCTTGATGATATTTCGAGTGAACGCCGGGGCACGGTAACTGAGCAGGTCATCCGCCGCGACGTCTTTCAGAGAGGAGAAACGCGCGTCCTTTTTCCCGGTGAGAAAAAAGAGATCGACTCCCGCGGCCCTGAATTCCTCGTACAGCGCGATACCGGGGCTGATGTGCCCGCCGGTCCCGCCGCCGACGATGAGTATCGTTTTTAATTTCATCTCCAGACCTCTTCAGAGAGCTTCGATTCTTCCTGAACGACCTCTCTGTATCGTGAAATATTCAGTAAAATCCCCATCGCGATCAACGAGGAAATCAGCGACGACCCTCCATAGCTGATAAACGGCAGCGGAATGCCCGTCGTCGGCAGGCTCCCGGTAACGACCCCGATATTGAGGAAGGCCTGGAGCACGATCAGCAGCGTGAGCCCCATGGCGAGCAGGCGCCCGAATTCGTCGGGAGCGCCCTGCGCTATCCGCATGCCCTTAAAAAAGAGCGCGCAGAAGAGCGCCACCACGAGAACGGTCCCCAATAGCCCCGTTTCCTCGGCTATGACCGCGAAGACGAAATCGGTATGCGGCTCGGGAAGCCGCCTGATTTTCTGCGTTCCGAAGCCGAGGCCGACCCCGAAAAAGCCCCCGCGACTGAACGCGGTGAACGACTGAATGACGTGGTATCCGATTCCATAGGGATCCTTCCACGGATCGAGATAGGCCAGCATGCGATCCTTTCGATACCCGACCTGGTAGACCAGCAGGTAGAACATCGGTATGCTGGTCACGAACAGCGCCGCGATATAGAAAAACGGGAATCCGGAAACAAAGAGCACGAGCACTGAAACGAGCAGAAGGTCTATGGCCGTCCCGAAATCGGGCTGCATCATGACGAGGATGAAGATGAGCGCAACGACAACGACCGGAACGAGCAGTTGAACCACCTGGTTCCCCTTTCCCTCGGGTTCGGACGAAAAGACCTTCGCGAGATATATGACGACGAATATTTTAACGAATTCCGAAGGTTGGAAGGCGATGGAACCGGTCCCCAGCCAGCGGGCCGAACCCTTCACGCTGTGTCCCACGCCGGGGATGAGCACCAGAACGAGGAGAACCAGCGATACGAGCAGCATTATTTTGGTATATCTGATTAAATTGCGATAGTCGAACTGCTGCATCAGGAACAGGGCGGCGAAGCCCAGCACGAACCATGCCGTCTGCCTCTTGAGGAAATGGAAGGAGTCCCCGAAGGTCCTGGCCGCGACGACGGCGCTCGCGCTGTAACTCATGGCGATACCGATACCCGCGAGCAGAAGTATGATGATGAAAAGTACGATATCGGGCTCGCCGCGCCTGCGGGTGTCGATTACCGATTTCAGGTCCACGATATCTCCCCCGAGGAAAGCCGCGCGAACGAGTCCCGGAACGCCTCGCCCCTTTCCTCGAAGTTACTGAACATGTCATACGACGCGCACGCCGGAGAGAGCAGTATCGTGTCGCCCTCCGCGCTCGCCCGCATGGCCCTGGCCAGCGCATCGTCCATACCGGCGGCCGTCTCGCCGGGAACGCCCGCGAAAATTCCAGCGAACTCCCGCGACGACTCTCCGATCAGCACCAGAAACTTGACCCTCTCCGCTACCGGGCCGCGCAGCCTGGAATAATCGTCACCCTTGGTCCGGCCGCCCAGTATGAGCACGATCCCGCCCGAAAGGCTTTTAAGCGCCATCTCGACCGCTCCGATGGTGGTCGCCTTGGAATCATTGACGAACAGACGCCCCTTTAATTCGCCGATACGCTCCATGCGGTGCGCGAGCCCCTCGAAGGAGTAACATGCCTCGGCCATCAGCGGGTAATCGGGCTCTTTCCCCATCTTCCGGAAGAGCGACACCACCATGAGAAGCGCGGCCATGGCATTCTGCACATTATGCACGCCGATAAGCCTCATGCGCGACAGATCAAGGACGCCCTTTACGGCCCCGGCGTCGCGAATGAATATCGTGTCTTTTCCGAGAAAGGCGTCCGCGTCCGCGTTTGTCATCGAAAAGCCGAGGCGGCGGGCCGCGACGCCACCGACCCCCGCGTTGAGCATCGGATCGTCCATGTTGTAAACGAAGCTGTCGTCCGCCGTCTGGTTCATCGCAATGCGTAACTTTGCCCGGAAATACTCGTCCATCGAGGCATAGCGGTCCAGGTGATCGGTGCTGATGTTGAGGATGGCGGCGACGTCCGGCCTGAGGCGCTCGACCGTTTCGAGCTGAAATGACGAAAGCTCGATTACGCTTACCGTATCGTCCATGCTCTCCTCGACGAGCGAGACAAGCGGAATGCCGATATTACCGCCGACCAGCGCCCTGCAGCCCAGCGAGCGGAGCACGTGCCCCACCAGGCTCGTGGTGGTCGACTTGCCGTCGGTGCCGGTGATCGCCACCATGCGCCCGCGCAGGAAGCGGAAGGCGAGCTCGACCTCGGCGATGACCGGAACGCCCCGGCGGCGCGCCTCGGCGACGAGCGGGATTACCGCGGGGACCCCCGGGCTCAGGACAATAAGATCAAATCCCCTGTCGAGGAGCGAAGGGTCCTGGTTCCCTGCGAACACCTCCACGCGCTTATCAAGGCGCGCGATCGTGTCGGCGAGTTCCTCCCGGGTTTTGACGTCCGAAATCAGCACGCGGCATCCTTTCGCCGCCAGAAAATTCGCGGCGGCGAGCCCCGACCTGTATCCCAGGCCGACGACGAGTACCGATGTGTGGGGACCGATTTCCATCATACCGAAAAATCCTACAGTATCTTGAGCGAACTCAACCCGAGTATCGCCAGTATTATTCCGAGAATCCAGGTGCGGACCACCACCTTCTGTTCGGGCCATCCTGAAAGCTCGAAGTGATGGTGGATCGGCGCCATCTTGAATATCCGTTTTTTCCGCAGGCGGTACGAGGCCACCTGCAGAATGACCGACAGCGCCTCGACGACGAACACGCCGCCGACGATGAACAGGAACACCTCTTTCTTGATCATGATGGCGACCATACCCACGATGCCGCCAAGTGCGAGCGCGCCGGTGTCGCCCATGAAAACCGACGCCGGGTTGCTGTTAAACCAGAGAAAACCGAGCGACGCGCCGACGAGCGCGGAGAGGAACACCGTGAGCTCCGCGCCGTGTGGAATGTACGGGATGCGAAGGTAAGCGGCGATCTTCACGTTCCCCGAGAGATAGGTCATGATGCCGAGGCTCACCGCCACGCTTATCACCGAACCGATCGCCAGGCCGTCGAGACCGTCGGTGAGGTTTACGGCGTTGGAGCTTCCCACAACTACGAGGACCGCGAACAGTATCCAGAAATACGACAGGTCGAGCACCGCTTCATTGAAGAAGGGGATGAAGAGCTTCGTGGTGTGTTCGCCGCTTGACGGATAGAAATAGATGACAAACGCCACCGCGAGGGCGATGGCGAACTGGAAAAACAGCTTCATGCGCGCCGGCAGGCCGTTCTTGTTCTTTAAAATGGATTTCGTGTAATCATCGATGAAACCGAGCGCGCCGAGAAGGAGTGTGGCGATGGCGAGCACGATGAGGTAGTGATTTTTGAAATTTCCCCACAGCAGGATGGAAACCAGCACCGAACCGAGAATGAGCAGTCCCCCCATGGTCGGCGTTCCTGCCTTGGACCGGTGGCTCTCCGGCCCGAGCTCGCGTATCTCCTCACCGAGTTTCATCCTCCTCAGCCACCAAATGACCAGGTTTCCGAGCAAGAGCACCAGCATGAGCGCCGTGAGCGCGGCATAGGCCGAGCGGAATGTTATGTACTGAAACAGCCTCAGGAACGAGAGGTACTCTTGCAGCGGGAGTATCAAATGATAAAACATGGCCCCTAACGGACGAGCGCGTCCGTTACCTCCTCCATTTTCATTGAGCGCGAACCCTTGACGAGCACCACGTCTCCCGCCGCCAGCCAGCCCTTCAGAAAATCGGCTATCTCCTCTCTGCTCCCGAAATGACGCACGGCTTCGCTCTTCATGCCACCGGCGAGCGCCCCGCTGACATAGTGCCGCGCGTCGTCTCCAAAGGCGCAGAGCAGGTCGAAATCGTATTCGGCAACCATGCGTCCCACCCGCTCGTGAAAGGCGGCCGACAGGGAGCCGAGCTCCTTCATGTCGGCGAGGACGGCGACCTTGCGGTGGGCGGGATAGATCGAGACGATCGACATGATCGCGTATCGCGTTGAGAGCGGGTTGGAATTATAGGTATCGTCGATCAGGATGAAATCCTTATCGATGATCTGCGACCTCTTATCGATATTTCTGAAAGATGAAAGCCCGCTTTTTATCAGCTCCGGCTCCACTCCAAGCTCCCTGCCCAGGGCGACGGCAAGCAGCAGGTTGTAAAGGTTGTGAATGCCGTAAAGCGGCGCCCGGTATGTCTGGCCCTGGTACATGATCGAACAATCAGCGGTTCCGAGCGAATAATCCTCGGGGTGAACAAGCGCGCCGGCGTAAAGCCCGAAGGTGACGACCTCGCACCCGTGTGCGCGCGCGGCCTCGCGGAGTATGTCGAAGCACTGCGTATCCTGGTTCAGGTAAAGCCTCCCCCCCCGGGCAAGTCCTTCGATAATCTCCGCCTTCGCCCGGGCCACACCCTCGACCGTTTCCAGGAACTCGAGGTGGCCCTCTCCGATATTGGTGATCAGTGCGATATCGGGTCTGGCGATGCGCGAAAGCCGCCCGATCTCGCCGGCATGGTTCATTCCCATCTCGACTACCGCGACCTCGTGTTCGGGGCGAAGGTGCAGCAGCGTGTAGGGAAGCCCGACCTCGTTGTTATAGTTCTTCTCGTTCCTCAGGCATGTATATTTTGCTGAAAGCGCGGCGTATACCAGTTCTTTTGTTGTGGTCTTGCCGTTCGTGCCGGTGATACCGATAACCCTGGCCTTCATCGAAGCGCGGTGCGTCGTCGCGATCCGGCCGTAGGCCGCGAGCGTATCGTCGCAGAGGATGGCGGCCGTCCCGAAACGCCCGGCCGTGGCGCGGTCCGATTCGCGTGCGGTGAGAAACCCGGCAAGCGACCCGTTTTCCGCCAGCGACGAAATGTAATCGTGGCCGTCGAACTTTTCCCCGGAGATCGGGACAAAAAGGTTCTTCGCGCCGAGTTTGCGGGAATCGGTGGTGATGGTTTCCACCATAACGGAAGGGTCGCCCGCGACAAGACTTCCGCCGCATGCCGCCGCGATGGCACCCATGGTCGATTGAAAGGATACCTTCACCGCTTCGCCCCCGCGGCGATGTATTTCATCGCGATCTCGCGGTCATCGAAGTGCCGCTTTTCCTCGCCGATGATCTGGTAGTCCTCGTGTCCCTTGCCGGCGATGACCACGATGTCGCCCTCGCCCGCCAGAGCGATCGCCATTGCTATCGCGCGCTCGCGGTCGGGCTCCACGTCGAAGATTGCGCCCTTCATGCCGGCAAGGATGTCGTTTATGATGGCGCCGGGCTCCTCCTTCCGCGGATTGTCGCTCGTCACGATCACCACGTCCGAAAGCCTCGATGCCGTCTCACCCATGAGCGGCCGTTTCGTCCTGTCCCTGTTGCCGCCGCAGCCGAACACCGTGATGATTCTCCTCGGCGAAAGCTCGCGGGCGGACTGGAGGAGCTTGGCGAGCGCGTCGTCCGTGTGCGCGTAATCCACGACTACGCCGAAGCCTTCGTCGGAGCGTATGCGGTCGAACCGGCCGGGAACGGCCGAAAGGCCCGTAAGACCGGCTGCGATCGCCTCGGGCGCAATGCCGATCGCGTGCGCGGCCGCGAAGGCCGCGAGTGAATTGCAGACATGGAAACCGCCGGCGAGGCGAAGATCGATCGCGGCGCCGGGCCGCGGGCGGTCTATGCGGTATGAAACGCCGTCTACGGAGTTACTGATGCTCGATTTATCCGCCCGGTAGTCCGCGTCGTCCGAGACGCCGAACCCGAAGAGCGGATAGGATCGGGACCCCTTTCCGTTGTAGATGGTCCTGCCGTATTCGTCGTCGCAGTTGACGATCCCCGCGCGCCGGGGCTTTCCCGAACGATCGAGGAGGTCGAAGAGCCTGAGTTTGGAAGCAAAGTAGTCCTCGAAAGTGAGGTGAAAATCGAGATGATCGCGCGTAAGGTTCGTAAATACTCCGGCATCGAACTCTACGTCGTCGACGCGCCCCAGTTTCAGTCCGTGCGACGACACCTCCACGACCAGCGCATCGACTTTGTCATCGGCCATCGCGCGAACGATCTCCTGCGCGTCCCTCGACTCGGGCGTTGTGTTTGGGGCCGGCACCAGACCGCCCTTCCAGCGGTAGTTGATGGTTCCGATAACGCCGACCTCGCGGCCGGCCGTCTTTAAAATAGATTCGAGCATGTAGGTGGTGGAGGTCTTGCCGTTGGTGCCGGTAACGCCGATCACCATCATCCCGGACGAGGGAAAGCCGTAAAACGCGGCCGAAAGAATCGAAAGGGCCCTGCGCGTATCGGCCGACACAAGCACGGTCGCTTTCCCGGCGAGATCGCCGAACCCGTCCAGCCTGCCTTCGGAAATGACAATCGCCGAGGCGCCGCGCTCGAGGGCGTCGCGGACGTACGTATGGCCGTCGCTCTGCGTCCCCTCGATGGCGACGAAGAGCGAGCCCTTGCCGACCTTCGAGGAATTGTACTCTATTGAAGATATCACGCACCCGGCATCACCGGAGGCCGTCGATACGAACGGCGCGCATTTATCGACAAGCCCGGAGAGCGCCATCATCCGCCGTGGAGACTTACTTCCCATTATTCCTCTTCCCGTCCAGCAATACGATAATATCCGCCGGAGTGAGCTCGCGCATCCCCTGCGTGCGGGCGTACCGCTCGGCCACGTCCACCCGCCGGTATCGCTCGATTTCGGCACGCAGGCGGTCGTTCTCCTTCACCAGGCGCTTTTCGATCGCAATGTTCTCGCGGTACGCCATTTTCATCTTCATGACCTCGATGTTCTGCCAGACGTACAGCACCACAAAGAGGATGACGCCCGTAACTATGCCGATGTATTTTATGACGCCCTCCCGATCTTCTCGCATACCCGCATCTTCGCGCTGCGCGAGCGCCTGTTTTCCGTAAGCTCCGCGTCGCCCGGCACGAGCGGCTTCTTCGTCAATATTCTCAGCAGCGGCGAGCCGGTGCACCGACAGTGGCGGGGCTCTTCGCCGCACTTGCAACCGGCGGCCATCCTCCGGAACGAGTCTTTCACGACCCTGTCCTCAAGGGAGTGAAAGGAGATGGCGATGATCCTGCCCCCTTCCGCGAGGAGACGGGCGGCGTCGCGCAGGGACGCGCGGATCGCCGCAAGCTCGTCGTTCACCGCGATGCGGAGCGCCTGGAATACTCTGGTTGCCGGATGGATGTTGCGCACGTGGTACCGCACCGGGATAGCGCGGAGCACCAGCTCCGCGAGTTCGCCGGTGGTTGTGATCGGTCCCGCCCCCCGGCGCTCGACGATACGCCTGGCGATCCGCTTCGCCCAACGCTCCTCTCCATATCCAAGGAGGATATCTGTCAACTCCTTTTCCCGCCGGGTATTAACGATGCGCGCCGCGTCCGTTTCGAGGCGCGGGTCCAGCCGCATGTCGAGCGGCTCGTCGCTCCGGAAGCTGAATCCCCTGCCGCTTTTGTCCAGGTGAAAGGACGAAATTCCGAAATCGTACAGGAAACAGCGCACGCGCCCCTCCATGCCCGCCATATTCTCACCTGCGTTCGCGAAATTGTCGTTTATCACTTCGAACCGGTTCCCGTACACCGAAAGCCTTGCGTCGGCAATGGCCAGGATCTCCGGATCTCGCTCGAAAGCCACAACGCTCAGATCCGGAAAGCCGCTGAGGATGAGCTCGGAATGCCCCCCCTCGCCCAGCGTACAGTCCACCACCACGCTCCCATCGCACGCGGATATGCCGGCGATGTATTCCATCACCTCCCGGTGCATCACCGGGGTGTGGGCGAAGGGCCCGCTCGGATCGTCGTCTGTATTATGTCTCATTATCGGTTGCGGCTCTCCCCCGAAAGCCGTCACGACACGACTAAAAGCCCAGGTCTTTCGCGAAGGCGTTGAGCGCCTCGCCGTCGGGCCTGTATCTGTTATAGACCTCGCTGCCCCATATCTCGATCTTGTTGCACAGGCCTAACATCGTAACTTCGTTATCGATCTCGGCATATTCCTTGAGATACGCGGGAACGATGATCCTGCCCTGCTTGTCAAGCTCGCACTCGCTTGCGCCGCCCATCAGAAAGCGAAGGCGCATCCTGTTCATGGGGTCGGCCTGGGAAAGCGGCTGGAGCCTGTTCGCCACGAATTCGCTCCAGTCCTCCTCCCGGAACGCCATGATGCATTTGTCGAAGCCATGGGTGATGATAAGCTTGTTTATGACGGCGTTCTCGCCGAAGGCCTTGCGCAGCCGCACCGGAATGGCCACCCTTCCCTTCTCATCAAGCGCCGGATGATATTCCCCCATGAACACCCGAAAAACACCCCTTTCATGCTGATTTCAAGACCATAATCAACACAAATCCCCACTTATCCCCACAAGAGCACCACAATGTGACATAATTGTCAAGAAAAAAAATATATGCCGCCTGCACGGGAGCGTTTTTTTAAAGATTTGATGTGATGGGAAGGCGTGATGGGGGCCGTATTCCCCGGCTCATGGCTTTTTGTTGATGAATATCCAGGGGACCACGTTGGCCCAGACGGCAATCGCGGTCACTTCGCGCTGGTTGGTCATACGATGGCGCTTGTAGCTCTCGAAGCTGATGCTGTCGCCGGGCTGCATAACATAGGCGACGTCCTCGATATCGATGGCGAGCTCGCCCTTGAGCAAATAGCCGCATTCCAGGCCTTCGTGCTCGTACATTCGCTCGCCGGAGGAGCTTCCGGGAGGAAACTCGATGATGATGACCTCCATGTCCTGCGCCCCGGGCGTAAGCAGGCTGTAGCGCACGTTGCCCTCGGTGATGATCTTCTTGTGGGTGCCTTTTTTAATGATCGGGGATGCCGGGTTTTTCGTTTCGTACTCGAAAAGCAGGCCGATGGGGATCTCGAAAACATCGGCGATCGACTTGAGCGTGGAAAGCGAGGGATTGGCCTTGCCCCGCTCTATCTGACTTATCAGGCTCGGCGTCGCGTGAATCAGGTCCGCGAGCTTTTTCAGGGTGATCTCGTTCTTCTTGCGGTAGTACTGTATTTTCTTTCCGATATTGAGTACGAGTTCGTCCATCGAGCCTCTTGAAATCAGCGGGATTCAAAAGCCGTTTTTACCGGAACGCCTCGAAAATCCGTTCCGGGGGTTTCCGTCCGGGTTTTAAAATACCGAATTATTCATAGCATAAAATGTCAATTTTAAGCACATTTTTTTGTATTCTAACAAAGGGGGAAAAAATTTCAATAAAAAAAATGAACATCGGCGATACCGGGGCATTTCTTCATCATGACGGCGGCCGGACGCGGATATTTTTTTCTTGACGATGTCCTCCGCAGTTATTACGTGTACGTATATGCGGGTGTAATTCAGTGGTAGAATTTCAGCCTTCCAAGCTGATAGCGTGGGTTCGATTCCCATCACCCGCTCATAAAAGCCCTGGAAAGTTCAGGACTTAGAAAAAGCCACCGGTCAACCGGCGCTTTTCAAACACTCGAATGTGAGAGGAGTGTGAGATGGCGTCGGGAAAACCGTACTCCGTTTTCAAGCGCGGCCGCTTCTATTACGCACAGTTTCGCCTTCCGAACGGGAAATTTTCCACCGCCCGCACCACCAAGCTGACCCGCAAGGGCGACGCCGAGCGCTGGTGCATCGAGCAGCTTTCGGCGGGGCCCATCATCACCCGCCGCTTCCTCATCCTGGAAGAGTATACCCGCGGCTTCTTCGCCTGGGATGGCGCGTGGGCGACTGACAAGCGCGTCCGGGGCCTCCGGGTATCCCCGCGACACTGCCGGGAGCGCGAGGACCTCATGCGGCGCTTCATCCTTCCCCAGCTGGGGGACCGCCGCTTTCTGGACATCGACCGGGGAGTAATAAAGGCCTTCAGGAACGGCCTCCACGATCGCGGCTACGCCGGCGGAACGATCAACCACGTTCTCTCATGCCTGAAGACGATCCTCGCGACCGCCGAGGACGAGGGCCTCATCCGCCAGGCGCCGCGGATCGATCGCGCCGCTAACCGGCCGAAGCACAAGGGGATCCTCGAGATCGAGGAGGTCCAGAAGGTGTTCTCGATCGAGTGGAGCGACCGCCGGGCCTACGCGGGGAACCTCCTCGCCGCGACGACGGGCCTTCGCCTGGGCGAGCTCATGGGCCTGGTCCTGGCGGACGTCCGCCTGGATGAAGGCTTTCTCCACGTCCGGCGGTCGTGGGACACCAGGCTAAAATTGATGAACGAGACCACCAAGACCGGCCGGGCCCGGAATATCTTCGTTCCGGAGGCCGTAAAGGAGGAGCTCGCCCGGATTCGCGACCTCAACCCCTACACGGACGCGGGGCCCGAAGCCTTCCTCTTCTTCGGCCACCGCGCGGACCGGCCGATGGACGGGAACGCCTTTATCCGGGCGCTTTATGAGGCCATCGCGCGGATCGGCATCGACGACGTGGAGCGCCGCCGGCGGAACATCACCTTCCATTCGTGGCGGCACTGGCTGAACAGCCTTTTAATCAATGCGAAAATCCCCCTCCAGAAGATTCAGAGCATCACCGGGCACCTTACGCCGGAGATGAGCCAGCATTATTACCAGCTCGACGATATGGCCGACGTACTTCTCATTCAGCAGAGCATCTTTACCCGGGGAACCGGGAGAAAATAATAAAGAGGTGGCACATGAAAAAAAAGAAGGAAAGCCTCATAGTCAAGAAAAAGAGACTACTGCGAACGATGTTATCAGCACTCGAAGCCATTGACCCGAAAAGTGCGGCAGAAGTAAGGAGGTCGATATGTTCACAAAAGAAGAATCGGAACGCTTAGAATTGATCAAGCAAAGGGAACTTCTCCGGGCAGAGGTTTACGAGCTATTGAAAAAACTATCAAAAGGTCTGAATGATGAGATCGTCGATCGATTGCATAGCAGAGTAGTTGACTAACGGCATTATCGCCGTGTATAATGCAGGAACCGGGATAGGTGGGAAGTCATGATCCCGCCGAAAGCCCACCCCATGCGGGTTTCCCGGTTATCTTTCAGGCATGGGAGACATGGGGGAAATATGAAGGTGCATGAAAATCCAATACCCGACGAAATTAAAGTTAAAGTTGATGAAATTCTTAAACTCACCTCTAAGCACTTCTCCTCACTTAAAATTGAATCCGGAAGCTGGGCAAGGACAACAATTGGACCAACAAACCAGGTAAGCGTGATACTTCAAATCGGCCCTTCTTCTTTTTTCCGCACTGACATTTTTAAATCACTGGGAATTTTAAACGATATGAAAAATGAATTCATAGATCATATCGAATCCCTAAGAGATGAAAAAATAATATGGTTTGATGACGAAGAAATTGAAAAAGGTGGAAGAATAGTCGTTATGAAAAAACGACATGCAGAGTATATTATTTCACTTTATAAAGTATGGACGGAGCGAGGATATATTTCTGACCTTGTAAATCCTCGGAAAGAATTTGCCAAATGGGTGCTATACCGTTCCCGAAATGGGACGATCATAAAACTAACACCAAAGCGCTTGTCAAAAATGTATTTGGAATACTTCCCAAAAAACGATTCTGATTTCATACCCCAAAACTTACCTGAATACGATATCGTGAAACAGCTTTAATTCACCCCGCTTCACCCTTTTTCACCCCACTTCACCTTGACTGACAAGGGAATATACGCTTACCCTTAATTAAACAATAATTAGGGGGTGTAGGTATGCCAAAACCTGAACCTACAAAAAGAGAAACTACTGATCAACTGAGGGACTCAAAGTGGCTCGCGGAACGTCTGGGGATTTCGTATGATAAAGCGCGCAGCCTCGGACGTGAGAACCTGGTCCCCAACCTCCGGATTGGAAAGCTCATCAAATACGATCCGCACGCGATCGACGCCTTCATCCGTGAGCGCATGAACCCGGCGAGGCCCGCATGACCAGGATATCTAAAAGTCAGGTTTTCACAATCATAAGCTGGCTCGAACAACAGGCCGGCCGGGTCGAGTTCGGCGAAATATCAGTGAAGCTCATCATCCACCAGGGGACCGTCAAGCGCGTTGAAAAGGGCGTCATCGATCGGGAGATGGAAAGCTGATGAAGGGCAAGTTGTATGGTCGTCTCGGGATATTCGGCGCCGTTCCGGTGAAGATTCTCCAGGATGATAGAGTCAAGCCGAACGGGGTCAAAGCCTATATCGCCCTCTCCTCTTTTCAGGGGACGAAGGATTTCGCGTATCCATCTATTCCGGTGATAGCCGAACGCGCCGGCCTCTCGGATCGCGCGGTGATTGACGCCCTTAAAAATCTCACAGAGACGGGATGGATAGTTAAGAAGCGCCGCGGCCGGACGCTGACCAATATTTACATTTGCATGGTTTATGTTGATGCTCTCGATGATGAAGGAGATGGGGTGATGTGCGGAAAACTTGCACATCATGATGTGCAGAAAAATAACACCCCTGAAGTGCAAGAAAGTAGCACATCATATATAAAAGACCACTTACAAGACCAAAAAGCAAAAGACCAAAAGATTGCGCACGCTACGCTGCGCTCCCTCTTTGAAAAAATAAATCCCCAATACCATCACGACGGCAAACAAGCCAAAAGCATTCAATATCTGATTGAAAACCACAGCCTCAAATCCATTGAAGCCACCGCTGTGAAGCTCTCGCGCCTGGTCGCGACCAACGAAAAATTCTGGCGGGATCTGCCCATTACCCCGGCCCAGGTGCTGTCGACCTGGTCCAACATCGTCGCGAAACGCGAGGACGCCGCGCGGTCCGCACCGCTGATCCGGGCGCGCGATCCATTCCTCGATAGCCTCCCGCAAGAAATGATTGATGAATTTGTACGATCACAACCGGAGGTGAAACACATTGGCGAATCATGAGACGCTCGCGGCCGGCCTCGCGTTTTACTTCCGTGAGCCGGCGCTGCTGGAGGCCGGGGAGACGCGCATCCCGAATCCACGGATAACCGAGCTCGTCCGATGGTTTAACGGTCGTTTCGGCGACAACCAGTCGGCCGCGGCCGATTTTGTTGAGCTCGTAAAGCGGTCCTTCCGGCCAACATCGACAGTTCCCTTCCCGCTCCTCGCGGACCTCGAGGAGATCGACCGCAAGGGCAACGTATTCAGGCCTCCGAAATACCAGACCCCAAGCCTGGGCGAAGGGCTCCTCGCGTACGCGGCGCAAACTGGCCTCACCTATGATCCGCCGGCGGGGAGAGAAAATACTCAGGTGTCCGAGATATGGGACGCGGTGAACGTGGACTTCAACGCCGCGCTTTTGCGGTACGGGATAAAACTGGTGTACCTGGCGCACAAAACATACATCGGAGCGAAAGCGTGAAGGAGTACCCCTGCACATGCTGCGGATTCCCGGTAATAGAGCCCTGGGATGAGGAATGCCCCCAGTGCGGGCGACCAACAGACCCGCGCCGGATCGTACTTCTGGATCTCGCACAGAGGGCGGACGAGAAATGTAATGATGCGAAATGACCGCTTCGGTTTAGGTATGTGTATAACACATAAAATTCGCCCGGATAACGTGTTTTTTCAGCAGTATCAAAGCTGAAGAATCAAGGGGAAATGTTTATATTTTAAACATCGAAACCGAAGCGGGGTCACAGCTTGAACAGAATACGAAATTACCTTAACAGGGATAAAATGGTGACGGGTCCTTCCAGACGAAAAGCTCTCGAGGGTAATTCAAACCCCGGCAATTGGCTAGGTACCAGATTTTAGAGGACGCTTCGGATTCGTTTCGGAAAGTTATTGAAAAATTGTGTGATGTGACATAACTTGGTTTCAGTTTTGATGGATCATTACGCGAAGGACACTTCGCTGATGATATAAAAAAGTGGCGGCCTGAGGGCCGGCGTGGGGTGGTTCCTTCCGGCATGGCATAGCCACTTGGTTGATCGCTTCTCCTTTCATTTGCCTCCGGGCCCCTGGAAAGGCCCGGAGGATACTTCCAAGGAACGGAAGGGAATAGTAAGGAGGCAACGAGAGGACAAAGATGATGGTGGATGACAATTCGAGACTGTGTAGTAATGAGGATGATGTACGTGACGCTATACTCGCATACCGCCGTCATCCAAATAAATTAAGAGGAGATAATAAAATGTCAGTTCAAATTGTTAAAATAGACGCAAGTGATGCCCTTCGGCAGATTGAGGAAGCACGCAAGACACATTCCTATCGCCGCTGGGTAACTGGATTCAAAGAGGATCCGTTCGTTCCGCTAAACGAAAGCGATTTCCGTGATTACGGATTCCTAAACCTGGTCCGAGGGCTGGTAGATCTCAACGCGAAAGATTGCCGTCGCGAAATCGAAATTTCCGAGCATTACAAAAAACAGCATTCCCGGCATATTCTCGGAGCCGTCGTGCCGTTCAGCATGATGGCCCGGGACCTCACAAAAGGCACTCCCGCGAATGGAGGCAACCTGGTTGGCACCGATCATAAAGCCGCCTCATTCATCGATATCCTCCGGAATAAAATGGTTGTACGGGCAGCTGGCGCTCGTATTTTGGATAACCTTGTAGGGGATGTAGCCATCCCCTCCCAGACTGGTGCAACAACTGCGGAATGGGTTTCGGAGGGAGGATCCCCGACGAAGAGCCAACCGGCCTTCGGGAAGGTTGAACTCAAGCCCAAGACCGTGGCGGCTTACGTGGATATTTCGCGGAAAATGCTGTTGCAGGCCACTCCTGCGGTCGATCAGCTTGTCCGCGCCGATTTGATGAATGTGCTCGCCATTGCGCTCGACAAGGCGGCTCTCTGCGGATCCTCCAGTTCCGACGAACCAACCGGGATACTCAATGCGGATGACGTCCTGGATTTAACTCCGGCGGATTTGAATTATGGCACTATTGTCGACATGGAGACGGCGGTAACGACCCGGAATGTTGAAGAAAATTTATGTTGTTACGTCACCCATCCGAGAGTGAAAGCAAAATTAAAAACGATGTTCTTGAACGACACCTACGGCTCCACTCCGCTCTGGACCAGGAAGGATGGGTTGGAAATCCTGAATGGCTGTCAAACCTTCGCGACGTCTCAAATCCCCTATGACACCGGAAACAGCCATATTATTTTCGGTGATTTCTCACAGCTTATAATGGCCATCTGGGGAGCCGGGATCGAAATCAACATCGATCGCTCCATTCTCGCCACATCGGGTGGAATCCGCATAGTTGCATTTCTTGACTGCGATATGGCGCTCAGGATTTCGGAAGCGTTCGCCAAACTTGATGTGTCTGTGTAAGGCAACATGAGCACACAGCCAGGAAAGATAGCCGTCGAGCTCAGTCTCATGCTCGACCAGTTCAACAAGGCGATCCTCGACGCCAACGCCAAGCTGACCGGCATGGGCAAGCAGTTCGACCAGGTGGCCGAGCGCATGTCGCGCACGGCCGAGGGCCTGGGCAACGCCGGCCGCAATCTCAGCACTTTCCTCACCTTGCCCATCCTCGGAATCGGCGCGGCGGCGATCAAAACCGCCGCGGACATGGAGATGATGCAGGCCCAGTTCACGACGCTTCTCGGCGATGGATCGCGAGCGAAGGAGATGCTCAACCAGATTCAGCAGCTGGGAGCGAAAACCCCGTTCGAAACGCAGGACATCGCCGCGGCCTCGAAGACGCTTTTGGGTTTCAGCGTGGCCGCGGACGAGGTGATCGACGTGGTGAAGATGCTGGGCGACACCGCCCAGGGCGACGGCCAGAAGCTCCAGTCTATCGCCCTTGCCTACGGCCAGGTCACCGCCCAGGGCAAGGGCGATAGACGGGATATGCTACAGCTCATCAACGCCGGCGTGCCCATCTTCCAGCAGCTCGAGCTTTCCACCGGTCGAGCCACTGCCGAGCTCATGGAAATGACCGAGAGAGGAGAGATTACCGGCGAGGTGCTGAAAGCCGCCTTTCAGAAGATGACCTCGGAGGGCGGGCTGTTCTACAAGGGCATGGAAACAGCATCGGAAACCACAACGGGTAAATGGTCGACTCTGATCGATACCGTCAAGCAGCTCGCCGTTTCATTCGGGCAATTGTTCATCCCAGCCGTGAAGGGGGCGATCGAGACGATAACCGGATGGCTTGAGGCTATAAACAGCTTGAGCGACGGGACGAAGAACATGATCGCTGGCGTCGCACTTGTGGTCGCCGCGATCGGCCCGTTATTGATGGTTGCCGGAAAGCTCATCGCCGCATATCGGGCCTTCATAATCATTCAGGCCGCCTTATCGGCTGGATGGGCCGGCCAGGCGATCGCCGGCGGCGCGAGTACAGCGGCTTTCGTCGCGAACCAGGTCGCCCTGATTGCCGCATCGGTGGCGACAAAAGCCGCCACGGCGGCCCAGTGGCTTCTGAACGCCGCACTGACGGCTAATCCTGTCGGGATAGTGATTGTGGCGGTCGGCGCTCTTGTCGCAGCGATTATCTGGATGGTGAAAAACTGGGATAAGGTTATCGCGAAGATCAAAGAGGCCTGGGAATGGGTGAAAAACTTCTTCTCCGGGACAAAGGCCGAAGCCGCTACCGCCGCCGATGGCATAAAGAAGGTCACCGACGAAACGAACAAGGCTTCACAGGCGGCCGAAAACGCGGCCCGAAAGGATTCGCAGCGCATGGAGAAGAGGAAGCAGGAAATTGAAAAATGGGTGCAGGCATACAAGAAGGCCCAGGCAGATATAATCAAACTTCTCGAGGAGCACGGCAAAAACGAGCAACAGCTCGAGGAGATGAGGCACGCCCGGGCTCAAAGTGAGCTCTTCGCCCAGTTTAAAGCCCGTCAGCTAACCGAAGCGCAATATCTTAAAGGCTCCGAGGTTCTTCGCCAGCAGCACGAAAAAAACGTGACTGACATGATGAGGGCCGAAGAGGAGAAGCGCAGGCAAATGCGAGAACAAGCCTTGAATAGGCTGGGAGGGTTTGTCAACGATCTCGGTGGCCTCCTCCAGATGAACGCGAATAACCGGATAGCGGAGATCGAGAACGAACAGACCCGGCGGATGGAACAGATTCGGGTTCAGTACGAAGAGGAAAAGACCCTTATCGAATCTACCGTCACGAATAAAAAGGATCGCGACGCGGCCCTCAAGACCCTGGACGAGAAGCGCGCACGCCAGGAGAAGGCTTTTTCCGAGAAAAGCGAAAAGGAGAAGCGCAAAATTCAACGTGAAGCGGCAAAACAGCACCAGGCGATCGCCATCGTCGACACTACTATTACCACGGCCCAAGCAGCAACGAGCGCCTGGTGGTGGGGGTTCCGCCTCCCGCCGCCGGTAGGCGGCCCGGTCCTTGCCGGCATTATGGCGGGATTAACCACCGCCTTCGGGCTGGCGAAGATCGCGCTCATAAAGGCTCAGCCGCTCCCGACGCTGGCGGAAGGTGGTCTCCTGCTCTCCCGTCCTGGCGGGGTGCCGTTTATCGGTGCCGAGGCCGGGTACGACGAGTATGTCGTCCCCTTTAAGGGCGACGCGGTCGAGCGCCTGGCGGCCGCCATCGCGGCGAAGATCCCCGAGGGCCTGTACAGGTACGCGGCCTCATCGCGCACGCCTGAGACAACGATCGTTCCGGAGCCTTCGGCACCCGGCAACCTTTTTCACGTCATAGTGAATCTCGGAAGCGAGACGCTTTATGATGACATACAGCAAGCAACCGCGAATGGATTGCTTCTCATTCATTCTGGAAGCGTGAAGAAGTTAAATTAAAAGCCCTCCAGGCTTTCCAGAATCGACGCAGGCGCATTTTATTTCCCCGGGAATGGTTCTACCCGGGGAAATTGCTTTTATGCGATTAAATGTTGCAACGTGCAACATTTGCAGGAGGCCTACAAATGTCGGAATGTCCATAATTTGCTGGAAACAGAAACCGCAGCATGCGGAATTTGCAGAAGTCAAAACGGCCACGCTGTCCGATTTGCAAATTAGGCGACATTAACTTTTGCGGAAAAAAAGTGAGTAAACTTAAAAATACAGAGCAAAACAGAGGCACACGAAAAGCAAAAAGACTTGACAAAATCCCTCACACAAAGACATAAATATAAGTAGAAAAGCGCGTTAAGCGGAATAGGCTTCCCGAACTTCCAAGCTGATAGCGTGGGTTCGATTCCCATCACCCGCTCATAAAAGAACCCCGGCAGGTCCGGGGTTCTTTTATCGTCTTTACGGCCGCTCCCCGGATACGGGGACCAGGCCCGAGAAGCGGCGAATCGGGCGACCGGCCTATGGCCTGAGCACCAGCGTATGCTTTGCGCCCTTATCCACCTGCGGCCTCGTCCAGAGCATGTGGCGATACAGGCCTTTTCGCCACGGTTCGATCATATCGCCGTACCAGGGGCTTTTAGGGTGCCCGCTCTGCCCCGTTGAATTGATGCTGACGTTCCCGCCGAAGTCGCTCATGTCGATTATAACGCGCATGGAGGGGATCATTCGCACGGAGAAATCGCCCGTTCCGGCGTCCCACATGTTGTTGTTCACGCACTCGGTCGAGCCGCCCACGGGCACGGGCCCCCGGTTGACCAGTTTTTCGAGCAATCCGATTTTACTGGCGCCCAGGGGGTTGCTGACGAACGTGGCCCCGTGCAGATCGCTCCATCGCCACTTCGAACGGTTTTTTCCGAGCGCGGCTACGGCGGCCTCGTGCCCCTCCCGGAACGCGCGGACGAGGACCTCGTCCCTTGTCTCGGTTTTATCCTTCGTCGTGGAATCGTCCCACCACGCGTCACCGGGGTTCGCGAGCAGGAGGGTCATGGCCAACATCTCCTTGTCGGCGGCATCCGATTTCGCGACATCTCCCAGTTTGTCCTGGAAGACCAGGCCGGTCAGCTTCTTCCAGAACATCGCGTACAGCACGGCCTGCGGGCTCTCCTCGCTGAAACGCCGGTCCCATTGCATCAGCCAGTCCCTTGCCGCGGCGAGATCGCCGTTTTTAAATTCCAGCTTTTCAAGATAGGGAAGCACCTCGGCCGCGCTCAGGTTCACCACATCATTCTGCATGGCCCGGTATGTGGCCGGGGTGTGCGGGGCGCTCTGCCGTATCATTTCGGTTATGCGCTGGGCGCGATACCCGTAAATCCACTTGTTATACCTGCTGCCGAAATTCGCATTAACCGCGCCGCCAAGCCTCGCGTTGAGGGCCGCATAGTATTCCGGCGGGGCCACCTCCTGGTTCGCGGCGACCATGAATTCCCTCGCCGGATTGAACGCGCGCGGCATGAGGTCGTAGGGCACATACCCCTTCCATTCGTACTCGGAACCCCAGCCCGGCGTGGGGACCTGGCCGGCAAGGCCCGCGGGGCGGATGGGTATCTTACCGGGCATCTGGAATCCGATATTGCCTTTCGTGTCGGCGTAGATGATGCTCTGCGAGGGCACGTCCCAGTTCTTCAGCGCGGCGCGGAACTCGTTCCAGTTCCTCGCTTTATTGAGGCCGATGATGGCCAGAGCTATGCGGCCGGGCTCGAGCGCGGTCCACCTCAGCGCGCGCGGGTCCTCGTTATTGAACCCGGCGAGCGTGTCGGTTTCGGGATCGTACTTGTTGTCGTTGATGATCGGGCCCAGATGAGTTACGCGCACGGTGATTTCGATCGATGGTTTTCCGTTGCCGAATACAATGGTCTCTTTACGAACGGACATATCGCGCCACGAGCCGTTCCACCGGTACTGCAGCGGGTTTTTCGGGTTCACCTTGATCATATACTGGTCGTTGACGTCGGGATAGACGTTGGTGGTGCCCCAGGAGATGTCGGCGTTGTGCCCCACGACCACGCCAGGGTTCGAGGAAAAGGTGAATCCCTGAACGTCGAAGGGCCGGCCCGTGCCGTCGTCCGCGGCATGCAGGGCCACCTCGTACCATATCGAAGGCATCTGGATGCCGAGGTGCGGATCGTTTGCCAGGAGGGCCTTGCCGCTCCTGGTCATCTTTCCCGTGGCCACCCAGCTGTTGCTTCCCACGCCGTCGTGACCGCCGCCCATCCAGCCGAAGTCCGGCGTATCGTTACCTGAAATCGGCTTCCCGGTATAATGCGCCGGCGCCGGACGTCCTTCGCCCTGGGGACGCGTCGCGACCGTGCCGCCGAGCAGGGCCCTGACATCCTCCCCGGTCAGGGTGGTCGGCTTTTCCCCGATCGGCCAGGGCGGTATCAGCCACGTTTCCGCCATCTTCGCCCCGAGTTTTTCGTAAAGCCGCGTACGCAATATTTCCGGATCCCGCCGGAGACCGAGGTCCCATGCCATTATTTTCGAAAACATCAGCGAATCGATCGGCGTCCAGGGCTCTATGTTGAATTTCACCCCGGTCAGCCCCAGCAGGGCGTAATTCACCGAAAGCTGGCGCGGCTTTTTGCCGGTTATATACGCGTTGACACCGGCGGCGAACGCGTCGAGCGGCGAACGCTCGGCCGGAGTATAGCTTTCGTATTCTCGTTTGCAGACTCCATAGAGCCCGAGTGAGCGAAGATAAATATCGGCCGACACCAGAGCGGCCTTTTTGCCCGTAAGCTCCTCTATTCTGCCGCCGCAGGTCTTACGGTAAAATTCCATCTGCCACCAGCGGTCCTGGGCCTGGACATAGCCCTGCGCGAAAAATACATCGTGCATGTTTTTCGCGTAGATGTGCGCAACGCCATGGGAGTCCCTGAGTATCTCCACCCTGTCTTTCAGGCCCTTTACCGAAAGCTCACCGTCGATTTGCGGAAGCGGCGCGCGAGCGATGACCTGATAGTAGATAAACCCGCCGCCGAAGAGCAGTACGATGATTGCCAGAAGGCCAAGACATGCGACCTTAACCGCTTTACCGAGCTTTCCCTTGAGCATCACTATGCCCTCCTCATGGTACGGCATGATGCGATCGTTCCTTGAGTCTATGCCCTTGTGATTGCATTGTCAAGCATGGGAGGGTGGTGACGGGTTTCAATTCAGGCGACAAGGAGTCGATCGGGTATTTCCCATTCATTTGATGCCGGCACCGTCAACTCGCGCTCCCGTGCAAATAAAACTGAATTATTTTCTTGACGAATCCCGCCAACCGTATTATATTTAGGTCATACTAACTAACCATAATCGCGAGAAAGCACGCGTGGCCCGAAACTACACCCTTATCGAACTGGTCGAAATACTGACCCGGCTCATCGGGAGCTACGAGGAGGAGATCATTGGGGAATTTGAAAAATCGGGCCTCACGGCAAAACTGGTCAACTATCTCGAGGCGGTAAAGGAACTGGGGAACCCCAATCTGGTCGAGCTATCCCGAAGGCTTGGCCTCAGCAAGCCCTCCATCTCCGCGATCATTGAAAAGCTCTCGAATCTCGGGTTCGTCCGAAAAACGCAATCCGATGACGACCGGCGATCGTTTCATCTCCATCTTACGGAAAGCGGGGAAAAGATCACACGGATGCACGACTCCATCCATCAGCGAATAGCCGACCTGCTGGCAAGGCACCTGCAAAAGGGCGAGACACGCGACCTCGTTGTCCTGCTCAACAAGGTGGTGCGGGGGCTGGAAAAGTAATTTTTTTAAGGATTATAATTAGTTTATATGAACTAAATATAATCCTCCATACACCAATACCCGAACCCGGCATTTCCGCCAACGCGAAGAATGCGGAAACGGGAGTCGATGATAAACGCGTCAATAAAATACCGGAGGTTTCACATGAGTTTTTTTGATGTTTTCCAACTGACGATGATGGGCCTCTTCCTGCTTGTTTTCGGGGGGAGGACGGCCATCATGAGCATTCGCGGAACCAGGGTAATCGTACTGGGGACGGGCAAGAGCGGTTTCGGCGCCGTGCTCGAGGTCGTGTTTCTCGCGGGGTTGTGCGCATGGTGCTGGGAGGTCGTCGCCCAGTCGCTCGGTCACGAAGCACGGCTTCTGCCCGAGACTCTGTACGTACCCGTAATCGAGCACCCCGCGCTCTCCATCGCGGGAGCGGTGATGATAGGCGCGGGGTTTATCGTCTTTATATGGGCGCTCGTTTCTTTCGGCGCATCATGGCGCGTGGGGATAGACACACGGCGGCCGGGCGACCTGATTACGCACGGAGCCTTCTCCATCTCGAGAAACCCGATATTTCTATTCATTGATCTTTATTTCGTGGGCACGGCTCTCATCTACGGCAACCCCTTCTTTCTGACCTGCGCGCTTGCCACGGTGACGGGCATCCATTTCCAGATTAAACAGGAAGAAAAATTTCTGTCGAAGCAGTATGGCGGCGCGTACGCGGAATACTTACTGCGCACACGACGATATCTATAGAAGGGGGGACTATCATGGAACTGAGCGTACGCGAATTCAGGGCGATGAACAATTCGTTCAGGAGATTTTTACAACGCCGATTTGAATTTCCGCGTTTCAAGGGCATGGGGCTCACCGGAAAGGGGAAGAGAATTCTCGAGATCGGCTGCGGCTCCGGATACGGAGCCCTGCTCCTTCGGGAGCTCGAGCCTGCATGGTATGCGGGAATCGACATCATGCCCGAGCAGATCGACCTCGCCATCAGGCGCGAGGTCCCCGGCTGCTCGTTCATGACCATGGACGCCGCCGACCTTTCGTACTTCGCCGACGGAAGCGTCGACACGGTGGTGGTCTTCGGCATCCTGCATCACATCCCCGAGTGGAGGAAGGTGCTTAAGGAATCATGGCGCGTGCTCGATAAAGGCGGAAGCCTGTTTCTTGAAGAACCAGACGGCAGGCTCATATCCGTCTGGGACATGGTCTTCAAGTGGGGCCATCCGGTCCGCGGCTTCACCCTCGCCGAACTGGAGAAGGAAATAATCCGCGCGGGCTTTGTCATCAAGAAAAAAAAACGGCTGCTCGGCTTCGGGACATACGCGGCCGTCAAGGAATAGGGCGCGAATCATCCCGGACTCGTTACCTTCCGGGCGCTTAATCGTTCGCCCGGAAGGAGCATCATTCCCGGCCCTGTATGCACCCATCCGTTATACCGCACGCCGCAAGATGTTTGACACCCCGGCGTATCACCTGTATCATGCATTCCCATGAAAATCCTTATCAGAACGATATGCCTCACTCTCGCCCTCTTCTCGTCCCAGGCCGCCCGGGGCGCGGTGATGTTCGACCCGTCCCTCGAATGGCGCTCGATCAAGACCGAGCATTTCCGCATCCACTACCATCGGGGGCTCGAGGCCGAGGCGGCCCGCCTGGCGATAAAGGCCGAGGAGCTGCACCGGGAACTCTCGCCGCTTCACCGCTGGACGCCCTTTTTTCGAACGGACGTCATCATTGTGGACAGCACCGACGACGCCAACGGCTTTTCCACGCCATATCCGTTCAACCGCGTTCAGCTCTACGTCGCCCGGCCGCGCCCCGACTCGACGCTTTCGAACTTCGACGACTGGCAGCGGCTCGTGTTCACGCACGAATACACGCACACATTGAACCTCGACGCGATAAGCGGCATTCCTTCGATCAGCCGTTATACCCTCGGCAGGGTGTGCTTCCCCAATATCTTTCTGCCCATGTGGATGCTCGAGGGGAATGCCGTCTACTACGAGTCGCGCAAGTCGCCCGGCTCCCCGCTGGCGCCGGGCAGGAACAACAGCACCTATACCGACATGGTGATGCGCGCGGCCTTCGCCGAAAACCGTTTCATGTCGATCGCCGCGTCATCGCACTTCCCGCGCGAATGGCCCATGGGAAGCACGCCCTATCTCTACGGCGGCCTGTTCGTGGATTTCCTCGAAAAGAAATACGGCAGGAACAGCTTTTCCCTGGTGATGGAGGAAAACACCGACAACATCATCCCCTACCTGGCGGACAAGAACGCGAAGGACGTATACGATGAAAGCCTAATACGCCTCTGGAAAGAGTGGGAGCGCTATCTCGGGGTCCGCTACCGACGCCAGCTCGATTCGATAGAGTCCGCGGGCCTTACTCCGGTGCGCTTCCTCACCGCAAGCGGCTACCAGACGTCACTCCCGCGTTTCTCCCGCGACGGAGCCTTCGTCTATTATGTACGCTCCACGGCACACCGGAAAACCGCCCTCATGCGCGGCTCCATCGGCACGGGGAAAACCGAGGAGCTCTGCGAGGTTCATGATCCCGGTTCGATCAGCGTCACCGACGGGCCGGTATACATTTCCGACCCCGAGTACCACCGTTCCTTCTCGCTTTATAACGAGGCCTATGTCTATGATGGACACGGGTACCGCAGGTTGACCCGGGCCCTGCGGGGCGTATACGTTGACATCTCCCGGGATGGAAGCCGCGCGGTATTTGTACAACAGGAGCGGGACCGTTATTCGCTGGTGCTCTCGGACGCATCGTTCGCCGACCAAAAACGCATCATCGCTGAGAGCGATGTGCAGCTTTCATTCCCCCGAATCTCCCCGGACGAGAATCGCGTGATCTTTACCATTAAGGACCGAAACGGAAACGCCGACCTGGCGCTCTGGAGCGGTCCCGGCGGGACCTTCAGCCGCATCACCTCCGATCCGTATAACGACATCTGCCCCACCTGGCACCCGGACGGCAGGCGCGTGGTCTTTTCGTCCGACCGCGGCGGAGTGTATAATCTTTACGAGATGGATACCTCCACGGGGACCGTCGCGCGGCTCAGCAACCTCACCGGCGGGGCCTTTCACCCAGATGTGTCGCCCGACGGCGGAATGATCGCCTTCGCCGCATACGGTGTGCGCGGTTTCGACATCGCGCTCATTCCCTATCCGGCGACGAAAACCGAAAAGACGGTTTCCGCGCCTGTCGCGCTGGCCGTCGACTTTTTCAAACCCGAAGCGCCGGAGGAAGCGGCCCCCACCACGGGAGCGCCATACACTCCCGTCCATTCGGTGTTCCCGCCATTCTGGCTTCCGATCTTCGGGACATCGGAGATATATGACAGGAAATACGACCAGCTTTATGGTATCTTCATTCCGGGCAGCGACACCCTTTACCGGCATTTCTATTCACTGAGTGCCTATTTCTACAACATCCAGCGCCGCGCCGTCGTGGACTTCAACTACCTTTACGCGGGATTGTACCCCAATTTCCTGTTCCGCTATGAGAACGAGGCCCTTTTCTATGGAGAGGACCGCTTCCCGTGGTCCGACGCGCTTCCCTACGGCGTGAAGCGCGCGCTCGAGCGGGCAGTCTCGGGCGGAATCGAGCTGCCATTCATCCGCTTTCTGTACGCCCATAGCCTGATGCTGTCGTACCGGTACGAGGAGAGGATCACGGACGTCTCCGAGCCGCTCGGAGGTGATATTACGCGCTACAGGGACCGTCTGGCCCGAGCGAGCGCCGCATGGATGTACACCGGAACCAGCGAATACCCCTATTCCATCAGCGAAGAAGATGGTGCGGATTTCATCGTTGTTGCCGATACGTATAATGAAGCGATCGGTTCCGATCTGTCATTTTCGAAGGTACGCGCCGAGTTTTCTCAATATATGGGAGGACTTGCCCGCAACAACGTTCTTATGGTGAGACTGCGTGGAGGCGCTTCGTTCAATAACCCGGCGTACCTTTCGCCGTACCCGCTGGGCAGGTTCGAAAGGGGAAAGACCGGCCCGCCGGCCTCTGATGAGGACGAGTTCGGCCTGAGAGGCTACCCGGCCGGAGCGCTGTACGCCGACAGGTTCGCCTCCGGCACCTTGGAATACCGTTTCCCGGTATTTCAGCGCGAGGGCGGCTTCAGAATGGTTCCGCTCTATTTCCGCGATCTTTCGGCGCGGGTGTTCTTTGAATACGGCAACGCCTGGAATGGCAGGGCCGATATGGAGGAATTCAGGCCGGGGGCCGGGATGGAGGCCCACATAAAGATCACGGCCGGTTATATGATGGATCTGCGCGCCTTTGTCGGATATGCCCGTGGTTTCGGGCGGCTTGGCGAAGATCAGGTGTATTTCGGGGTATACGGGTTTTTTGAGGCTGCTTTTAAAAATATTTACCGTCGTTTCTCGTACCTTTAAAAAAAGTGCTTTATTAAATGAACCATGTTCATTTATAGTTGGCATCGGAGACGTGCAGGGATTCGGTGATGCCGCCGCGCCGGCGCCATGAGACCTCCCGGCGGCGGAATACAGAGATACAAATCAGTTTGTGGACAGGAGCGGGCCTTGGAAGGGACCTTAGAGAATCAGGTTGTTTTAAATCCTCCCAATTTTAAAGAAGCGATACGGAATGGGGAGGATTTCTACATTCAGTTTTCACTGATGAGCCCTCTTGTCGAGGAAAACCTCATCAAGGTGCTCCACCGCGAGCTCGAAAACTATGATATCCTCTACATGAAGGACATGCTGCTCACCGTCCTTAAAGAGCTCATCAACAACGCCGTCAAGGCCAACGCCAAAAGGCTCTTTTTCAAGAAAAAGGGCCTGGATATACGTAAAAAGGAAGAATATCGCTCGGGCATGGACACCTTCAAGGAGGAGGTATTCACCGACGAGTCATCGATATTAAAAGAACTGGCGGAGGCGAAGCTGGTTGTGCGCGTCTTCTTCAAGGTCCTTCCCGAGAACCTCCGCATAAGCATCATCAACAACATCCCCATACTCGAAGAAGAGCTCGTTAAGATCGAATCGAGGGTCAGAAAGGCGTACTCCTACAAGGACATCTCGGACGCGTTCGACGACGTCCTCGACGATTCCGAGGGCGCGGGCCTCGGTCTAACCATGGCGCTCATCCTCTTCAAGAACATCGGCCTGCCGCCGGAAACCTTCAGCATATCGACCGACGGCAAGCTCACCATAGCCAAAATCAACATCCCCAGGCGCCCCGACGCCGGCGAGTTCAGCGTAAAGATCGCCGAGAGCATTTTACAAGAGCTGGAGAACATCCCCTCGTTTCCGGAAAACATCATAGAAATCCAGCGTCTTTGCGCAAATCCCGATTCAACCATACGGGAGATTGCCGACAGCATAAAGCGCGACCCGGGTCTCACGACGGCGCTATTAAAGCTCTCCAACTCCGCCGGTTATATCACCATCAAGAAGATAGAGACAATCGAGGAGGCGGTGAAGATAATCGGAACAAAGGGCATCAACATGCTCCTTGTTGCCACCGGCGTCCAGAAAGTACTCGACTCCCGTTACAAGAGATTCGAAACCATCTGGAAGAACTCCTATAGAACCGCCTTCTACGCCCAGCGCATCGCGATGCAGATCAAGCACAGCAAGATGAGTGAGTTCGCCTATCTCGCGGCGCTCCTCTGCGACATCGGCAGGATCGTCCTGCTCTCCATCAGCCCCGACAAGATCAACCGGCTCGTCGAAATCACCGGAAACAAGAACCTCGCGGATACGGCCGTCATCGAGGAGATAACCCTCGGGGTGAGCCACAGCACGCTGGGAAGCCTCATCTGCAAAAAATGGAAGTTCAACGACGCGCTGGTAAAGGCAATCGAGTACCACCATCGCCCGCACATGGCGCCCGAACGCTTCCGCGATCTGTCTTATACGGTCTATCTTTCATATATTTTCAACGAGATAGAGAACCGTAATTGTCGTTTTGAGATCGTCGACGAGGACGTGCTGGAATATTTCAACCTTAACAACAAAAAAAACTTCGAAATGCTCCACAAGGTCCTCAAGGAAGCCTACGAGGCGAATACCGCCGCCCGCTGACCGCGGATCAGGGTCTAAAAAGAATTGACTAATTCCCGCACCTGTCGCGTATTAAGCGAAGCTTTAAACAGGGGGGCGCTCATGTATTTTCAGGATATAATCGCAGGGCTGAACGAATACTGGGCCCGAAAGGGCTGCGTCATCATACAGGGATACGATCTTGAGGTCGGCGCCGGCACATTCAACCCCGCGACCTTTTTGCGCGCACTGGGGCCCGAGCCGTGGAACGTGGCCTATGTCGAGCCCTCGCGGCGTCCTACGGACGGCCGTTATGGCGACAATCCCAACCGCCTGCAGCATTATTACCAGTACCAGGTCATACTCAAACCCTCACCGCTCGACATCCAGGACCTCTACCTCGATTCACTGCGCCATCTGGGGATCAGGCTTGAGGAGCATGATGTCCGCTTCGTCGAAGACGACTGGGAATCGCCCACCCTCGGGGCGTCGGGGCTCGGATGGGAGGTCTGGCTTGACGGCATGGAGATCACCCAGTTCACCTATTTCCAGCAGTGCGGAAGCTTCGAACTGGACCCGGTCCCGGTTGAGCTGACCTACGGGCTCGAGCGCATCTGCATGTATATACAGGGGGTCGACAGCGTATTCGACATCAAATGGAACGAGAATATCCTGTACCGCGACGTTCACTATCGCAGCGAACTGGAATTCTCACATTATAATTTCCACATCGCCTCGGTGGACCTCCATTTCAAGCTGTTCGACCTGTTCGAAAAGGAATGCCTGTCCGTACTCGAATACAACGATCCGCCGCTGGTGCTTCCTGCCTACGATTGCGTGCTGAAGTGTTCGCATATATTCAACATGCTCGACGCCCGCGGCGCGATATCCGTTACCGAGCGCGTCGGTTACATTACCAGGGTCCGTAACATCGCCCGCCGTTGCGCCGAACGCTACCTCCAGATTAGGGAAGAACTCGGCTTTCCGCTGCTTACAAACCGGGCCGCGCGGGTCTAAACGGCAATGCACATGGGGTTTGCCAATCTCGAGAGGTTTTTGTCCCGGCACGACAGGTTCATCATCTCCACGCACGAGAGCCCCGACGGCGACGGCCTTGGCGCCGAGATCGGCTTTCGCGAGATACTCACCGTGATGGGCAGGGAGTCGGTCATACTGAATTCGGACCCGGTCCCCGACAAGTTTTCGTTCATCGACCCCGAACACGAAATCAATGTGTATGGCGATTCCACCGTCCTGACGTATCCGCTCGAGGAATACGCCGTTTTCGTACTGGATACCAACGATTTCGACAACGTGGGCTCCATCTTCGGAAAGCTCAGGGACAGGGTTAAAGAGGTCTTCATCATCGACCACCACGAGGGCGGCAAAGACAAGCTTGAATCGAACTTCATCAAGGTTGAAGCCTCGTCAACCTGCGAGATCATATACACCCTCTTCGTTTATTTCGGCATGACCCCGAGCTCCAAGACCGCCCAGGCCATTTACGCCGGCATGCTCTTCGATACGGGCTCGTTCCGCTATCCCAAGACTACATCGGAGACCTTCAGGATCGCAGGGCGCCTCGTCGAGCTCGGCGCCGACCCGTTCAAATCGTACGAGCACATCTATGAAAACAATTCGCTGGCCAGCTTCGCCCTGCGCGCCATGATCCTTTCGACGATGGAGGTTCATCACGGCGGCAGGCTCATCGCGATGAAGCTTACGCCGGACATGATAGACAGGTCGGGGGCGAGCTTCTCGGAAGGCGAGCTTTCGATCAACATGCCGCTCACCGTTCACGGGGTCGTCGCCAGCGTACTGGTCAAACAGGATTCGAGCGGCCCCGTAAAGGTGAGCCTGCGCACCAAGGGCGATTACGACGTGGCGGAAATCGCCATAGCGAACGGTGGCGGCGGGCACAAAAACGCCGCGGGCTACAAGTCCGTCCTCCCGCTCGAGGAGGCCTTCCGCAAGGCGATCGGCGATATGGAGGGGTTTTTCCGGGACTAAAGCAGACCGATCAGCTTTTCAATCTTCCGGGCATCGATGCCCGAAAGCCTTCCGCGTATGGAATCCTCATCGTCTCCGCGACCGAACCGTATGGTAAGCGACACGCCCCCCCCTTCGAAGTACGGCGGAATACTCACCGAACAGCCCCCGCGTTCGATCTCCGCGGAAATTTGCCCGGCATTCTCTTTCATCTCCGAATAGGCCGGATATCTCAGGGAATACACGGCGTCGTGAAGCAGCTGTTCGTCCCTCCGGCGGTCCCCGGTCTCCGGCGCCGGCAGCGCGAGCACGGGGGCGAGCGTTCCGTCCCTTCTCAGGATGTCCGACATCATCTCCACGACGTCCCTGAAGACGTTGACGCGAATGCCCGCGTCGTCGACCCTGCCGGCCAGAAACTCGTGCGCCTCGGCCGGGAGCCCCAGGAGGCCCTTTATCACCTTGAAGCCGATGTCGCGAAGATCGATGTAGTCTCTCAAGCGCCGGGGGAGTCTCATAACGGACCCGGCCGTTTCGGCCGAGGCGAACTCCACGGGGATCTCGAGGCCGTGCCGGACCGTCCGCGAAAGTTCCGCTTCTCCAAGCCCCAGCATGCGGAGTATTTCCGCCATCCTCATCCTGCCCACGGGCCCCGCCTCATTGCGGCTGCATTTCAACACCGCACGGGCCCTGTAGGCCGCGGGATCTATCTCATCCACGACGGCCGCGTCGAACGTTTCGATGCCGGCGCGCACGAGCGCCGCAAGACGGTTGTGACCGAAAACCGGAACAAGGCGCCCGGCCTCCCTTAAAAAAACCGGGCTTTCGAGCAGGCCGAAGCATTCTATTGATCTCACAAGCCCCTCGATGGGGCGCTTCCGCGATACGCGGTAGGTGGCGTTTAGAAAATCGACCCCGGCCAGGGAAACGGGGCGGACAGCGCCGAAAACGCTCTCCATGCTCAGAGTATTCCTTTCAGGTATTCGTCGAGCTCGTCGGGATACACCACCATGACCTTCTGCAACTTGCCGAGGTTGTTCTTGGCGGGCTCGGTCAGGTCGACGGTGGTGACGAAAAGGCCCTGTTTTACCTTGAAATCGTTTATGGCCTGGGCGAAATTCCGGAGCGGTATCTCGCCCACCATGGTCTTGGTCCAGCGCCGGAACCAGACGAGCACCTTCTCTTTCGTTGCGTTCGAGGTGGCCATAAAATCAACCCCGTCCGCTTCGCGGTAGGTCTGCAGTATCTGTTCGACCCGGTACCCCATCTTCGTGATCACCCTGCTCGCCATGATGCGGAAATTCTCCGTATCAAGCTTCACGAGCTTTTCGAGCCTGTCCCCGGTGCTCGCCGCCAGGCGCGTCTCGCCTTCACCCTCGCGCGGGAAGCCGATGCGCGTCGTAACCATAATGCTTTTAATATCCAGGGGCCTGTCGCTCTTCAACCCGCAGATGTCCCATATAAAACTTGGTGGAAATGCGCCGGCGATCCAGTCATCCACCCCGTCCATTACCGAGGCTTCGAAGTCGTCTCGGGACTGCCGATACCCGCTGTCCATTTCCCGTCGCAGCATGGTCACCAGACGGTTGATCTCGTTATAGGTCTTGTCGATACGGTACAGCTCATTCCAGTATTCGTAGGCCTTGTTGACCTGCTCGGCCCTGATGCACGCGTATCCAAGGTCGTAAAGAGCGAGCATGATCTCGCTCTGCGAATCGTTTTCGCGGGCCGTCTGCAGCAGTTCCTCGAAGCACTTTACCGCCTCGTCGCTCTTTTTAGACTGTGCCTTAAGGAAGGCGAGGAGCCGTCTGGCTACGTACCGCACCTCGAATTCCTGGGCCCTGTCCGCGATCGCGGAGGCATGGGGGATCGCCTGTTTGAAGTCCCTCTTTCTCTGCAGCGCGAACGCCATGGCCAGGTTCGCCGCATCGGAGTTCGGACGCAGGGCCAGGGCGGATTTGAAATAATTGATGGCCTCGTTGGTCTTCTGGTTCTGATAACTCGTAATGCCGGCCCCGAAAAAAACCTCAAAATCGTCCCTGCTTATCTTAACCAGGCGGTCGAAATGCTTCTGGGCGAAATCGAACTCCTCCTGCCCCATGGCGATAAAAGCGACATGATAGAGAGCCTCGGCATCGGCCGGATAGTGACCGAGTATTTCGAGATACCCGCGGAAGGCCTTTTCGACATCGTCCCGGAGGTAGTAGGCATGGGCGAGTTTTTTTTGAACGTCAAGCGGCTCTATTTCGTAGGTAAACTTGCCTATTCTCAGCAGTTCCTCGAACTGGATTATGGCCTGGTCTATCTCGTTCAGCCCCATGTAAAGTCCGGCCAGCCGATAATGCGCTGTCGGGTCGCCGGGACGGTTTTCCAGAACCTTCCGATATTCGAGGACCGATTCCTTCAGCATCCCCTGCTTTTCAAACAGCTCGGCCCTTCGAACGGGATCGAATTTTGGCCTGATGTAGACCAGATAATACCCGACCACACCCAGACCGCCGAGAATGATAAGGATGAAGGTAATAAGCATTTTTCAGGTACCCGTTTCCGCCCGGCTCAGCGAAAAAATTTCACGATGGTAGGCCAGCCGTTGATAGTTACGGCGCTTCCGAAGTCCTTTTTGATGACGAAATCGCTCTCCTGCCTGATTTTCGCCCTGAATGGCAGGTTGATCATGATCTCGGGCGGTACGAATTTCGGCAGATCGATGAACCTGTACTGCACCTCGCTGCCCGAGGAGACAACCCTGAAGCTTATCGGGCCGAAGCGCGACGGAGCATCCTGCACCACGATCTCCGACCCCGGGCGGAACCACTCCGCACGCGGCGACGGCAGCACATCAAGCCGGTTCTCGAAGTCCATAAACAGCATGTTTCGCAGCGCCAGGGCGAATGCCGCCATCGCCTCGACGGAATCGCCGTCGCCCATTAACCCGGCGCCCGAACCGGGGTGCAGTATCTCCTGCAGCGAGAAGCGCTTCCCGCCCCTGCTTATAAATTCGCGCATAAGGTCGTAATACCGCATGTCGCGGCAAAAGATGAGGTTCGAGGCGAACAGGAAGGACAGCACCGAATCCCAGCCTCCGAGCGCCCTGACATAGAGCGGCACGCCGCCGTAGAGTTCTGTCAATCCGCCGACCATCGAGCCGAGGTCGTCCGCGGAGAGTTCCTCAATCCTGAAGGGAAAGCCGGCCGCGGCCATATATCCGGCCGCCCCGCCGCCGTCCAGGCGCGGGTCGTGGCTGCCGGACACGGGCTTTCCTTCTCCACCGGGAAACATTGTGCGGACCTCCACGGCTATGATGCCGCCCAGCCGTTTCACCTCCTTCGCAAACCTGTTTTCGTCGCCAAAAAGTCCCATACAGCGCGCGAGATAGGAATACTGGCGAAGCGCGTTACAGATCAACACCAGGTCGTACAGGTGAGGCGAAGCCAAGAGATAAAAGCCGAGGGAGTTGCCTCCCTCGCGCCATAAGACCGATTTAATGCCGCTGGAATAATCGCACAGGGATCCGGCCGCTGCTTTTAGCGCCGCATAACCCTTTCGGAGGAAATCCATGTCCCGTGAATGGATGAAGCAGTCCGCGAACGCCGAAATAAGGTACGCAACGCCGATAATCCGATCAAACGACGGCTCGGCAATCCCCTCAAAATGCGGCATGACCGAACGGATCATTCCCTCGACCTCCGAATGGTACCCCATCCGGTTGCACGAACAGACCATGAGGCACAGGCGCTTCATCGCCACGGTATCGAAATTGCGTCTTTGCGGCCCGGTTTCGCGGTTGATAGCATTGAGCAGGGAAAGCTTGGCCGCGTAAAGCCAGCGCACAACCGGCTCCTCGGGAAAGGAAACGGTGATCCCGCTTTTTATCCTTAGACCGGCGAAAACGGCGAATTCCTCGGCCGCGCGCGCGAAATTTAACCGCGAAGGTGCTATGGCATTTTTGCGCGAAAGACTGATCCGGATGTGGATCTTTCGCGCGCCTTTCTGAAGAACGTACCCCAACGCAAGCGTCGCCATGCCGAACTCGCACGAAACTTTAAACGCATCACGCGAGCCCTCGACCGGCTTCAGGTCGCCGGAGTGGCCGGCGCCGGTCGTAACGAAATCAGGCTTCGCCTCCATCACCGCGCGTTCTGAACCGTCTATCCTCACCGTTCGCGAGTCCCTTCTGTATTCGATTTCGCCGACCGTACCAAGCGTGGTTGTGTCATACGGTCGAAACGCCACCAGGAGCATCGCACCCTCGGACTTTTGGGGGAGGAAGCACTCGAGCGCGACAATGGCCTCGTCGACACCCGTGCGCGCCCCGAACACCGTCTGTGTCAGGTTGAATTCCTTTTCCTTCCACTCGGTTTTAATAATGGAGGTAAGCGGATCCCGTTCCTGCGCGATCCCGCCGGCAAGCTCCTGCGGCCTGAATATCCGCCGACGGGCGATGACCCAGATTTCGACCGACCATCCGGCATAGGTGGGGGAAAGCATGCCCGATGGATCGATCCGAACTGCGTCGCTCGAAAGAAAGTTGGTAAAATACAACCAGTCCCTGTTGGAATGATTGGCGAGCTGAGGCGGCAGTATTCCGCTCCCTGAAATGGAAGCGCCGTCCGCGAGCCGGTTTACCCAGTACGGCCAGCGGTACGACGAAAACCTCTGAAAGAGAAGATAATTCCGAATGCCCGCGCCGATACCCGCCGTCATCGAGACGAGCTTGTCGCGGTCGACGAAAGCGGGAACGTCACCCGCGAAGCCCTCGCCGACGGCGATTCGGGGCTTCTCGCGCCTCCGGAAAATCCCTTTAATGCTCATTTGAATGAACCCCGGGTCAGAAATGCCTGAGCGCTTCTTCCTCCGTTTCGTACACTTCGAACATATCCATGAGTTCCACGACCTCGAATATCTTCTTGACCGAGTTGTTCATGTTGCAGAGCACAAGCTTGCGCTTCGATTCCTTGAGCGCCCTCATGGTGGAAACGAAGATCCTCAGGCCCGAACTGCTCATGTATTCCACCTGTCCCAGGTTGAGGAGCAGGCTGCTCTGCGCTTCCTGTTCGATTATCCTGTTGATTTCCTTCTCCACATCGGCGGACACATGGACATCAAGTTTCCCGTGCAGATAAATTACGATGACGTTACCGACTTTTCTGGTTTTAAGATCCATTTACCCCTCCCCGATTTCAACCGGCCATCCGCGAAACCGGAACGACCCGGACTCCCCAGGCGAAGTCCAGGGGACCCGTTTCTCCGGCTTTCGTGATCCCCGGCAGTTAGCTCACTCTTCGCCCGAACGGGCGAACTTTCTCGTAATCGCAAGCGCCGCCGCCGTAACGACAAGCACAACCGAAAACATCACCCCCAGCGCCACCGCCAGCGGATGCTGATACTCCAGCCCGTTTTTGATAAGAACCCATGACGCCATAAGCGGAAACAAAATTCCCGTGAAATAAACCAGCCCCCTGTACCTGAGCGGGTCGAAGAGCGGCAGCACCATCGACGCTCCCGCTGCAAAAACCATCGCCGCGAAGCCCCGTGTGACAAAATAAAGGGGCGCGACGAAGGCGTCGTATTTTATCTGGTTAAACCAGTCCTCGGCCAGCGGCAGACCCAGGAGTGAGCCGAGAAAAAGCGGCGACAGATAAAACGCGATGCCGGCGGTGATATATAACACACCGCTGACCAGAATAACCACCTGCAGGATGTTCGTCAGCTTCGAACGCATCGACCTCTCCTTAATCCTTTTTCCGCACCGAATACCGCGCCGCAACGGCCGGCCACCCCGTTTATACTACAAACCGCGCTCCTTCAACAATTTATTCGAAATCTCGTCCGAAAGTTCCAGTATTTTTTTCAAATTGTACTCGCTTTCGTCGATTTCAATCACGATGTTTTTCGATGGAATACCGCCCGGATGGCCTTCCGGCAGCAAAAGAGAGCAATGGTCCAGATACCGGTCGTAAAATCTTAAAACCCGTTTGTCGCGGAACCGGAGCCTGCCCCTGTTTCGCACCGAAACCGAGAGTATCTCGTCCACGTCGGTACGGAGCAGATCCTCGGGACGCACTCTTCTCCTCGGAAAGCCCGAATGATACAGACTCCCGGCAATCTCCACCGATTCGCATACCGGATTGAGCATAAAAGAGGCCGCTATACATTCCGCAAGGCCGCCCGTACTGAAGACGCGAACGCCTTCCCCGCGCTCGTCCGCCAGCATGGCCGCGGGCAGGCTCCTGAACATCTCGATCCGGGCCGAACCGGCCAGTTCGCGGGCATGGCGGGCCGCTCCCGCGCTCTTGATTACGAACTCGTCGGGGAAGGTGATATCGAGCATGGCGTTGATGCGTTCCTCCGAAAAAAAAGACTCCACAGCCCGCAGGAAGGATTCTTCGTTCTCCATCAACGCGAAAAGCGCGGCAAGGCAGTAGCTCATACCGGATGAATAGATGAGGTCCACTTTCCCGCCGGAGCGCTGGAAGGCCGCGAGAAAACCCGCATAGGCCACGGAATCGGCGAGCCTCGTCTCGAGCACCATGCCCCGCTTCCTGCCCTGTATGAACTCCATGAACTCCGCGGCGTTCTCGCCGCCGATGCGCTCCCTCAGCGCCTCGTGCGCGGGGACCTTTTTCGTAACGCCCAGGTCTTCGAGAATTATCCCGCCTTCGAATGAACGCGCGGAGCGCGCGTGGAACGCGTTGAGCGTGTACAGCACCCGCTGCCCCTCGCGAAGGCCGGAGTCGAGCAGCGGATAGAGCGACCGCCGCTCCTTCGGGCGCGTAACAATCGGGAAGATGACGTCGGACAAATCGAAGACCCTGTCGCGCAGCGCGTCGTCGCGCCCGGACAGGTCGATGACGATAAACCGGTACTCCCGCGACAGCGCGAAAAGGATCGGGGAGAGTATTTCGGGATTGACCCGCACCCTGGATCCAAAGGCAATGTTCATAAGAGAGAGGTTGTCATCGACCGGTTCGATACGCTCGTTAATAAACAAATCGGCGGCAAGGTCTTCCTCGTCCTTCTGCGATACGGCCGTCGTGATCTTTCTTTCAAAGATATTGAAGACCGAGTCGCCGGTATACGACACATCGAGGATTATCGTCTTTCCCTCGCGGGCGCAGCAGAGGCCGAGAAAGGACGAGAGAATCGACTTCCCCGAACCGTCCGTCCGGCCGAAAACGGTTATGATCCGCGCCGCCCTGCCGCCGTACTTTTTCGCCACGGACGAGGGTTCGAATCCCATCGCGCCGACGGCGCGCAGATATCCACGCATGGCCTTGTAGGAATTAAGGAAAAAACGGTAAATGCTTTTTACCTCGAACACGAAGAGTGATGAATCCACGAGCGCCCGCACCTGCCCGCGATGGCGGTTCTGCGTAAAGGGGATGTCGCCGAAGAACGAGCCCGACGCCATGCAGACGACCTCGCCCCGTCCGGGGGCTTCCATCTCGAAGAGACCCGTTATCACTACGCCGAAGGAGTTGTCCTTTCCGGGATCGAAAATCTTTCCGCGCTTTACGTTTACAACGCGCCCGGCACCGCGGAGGAGCCTGATTTCTTCGTCCCTGCAATGCCGGAAGAGGGGAATGTCACTCAGGATATGATCGATAAAATCCATTCGCCGTTTCGCTTTTCAGGCTCCGGCGGATTTCAACAGCCGGACGATGTCGGCCTTGCCAAGGAGATCGATCGGTCGCGTACTCGCGAACTCGGCCGCGGCCTGCGAGTAATCACCCGTACTGATGACGACGATTCGCGCGGCGTTGCGCGGCTTCATACTCTCGTGGAGTTTTCTAAGCAGTTTGTCCGACACCGTTTCCGTCGTGCGTAGAATGCGCACGATCCTGTTGCTCATGCGGGTGTTCCGCCATTTGCCTTCGGTCTCGGTGGTGAGAATATCTATCTCCGAATCGCTGATTATCTCTATGTCCATAACGGTGAGCCCCAGCGATTCGGCCATCTTTCGGCAGGTGTGCTCGAACTGGGCGAGCCCCGCTATCATGAAGTCCTTGACGCGGTCGTCCTGCCTGAAGTCGGAGTAGGCGCGCAGCTTTTCCTGCACGTCGCGGAAATTCTTGTTCACCGAGGCGATCTGTTCCCAGTTGGCGATCGCCGACTGCAGATCGCGCACGCCTTCCTGCGACGAGGCCAGGAAGTAGCGCAGGTTGAGTTCGGTATCACTCCCCCGCTTGGCGAATTTGAGCCCCCTCTCTAACTCGATTATCGCTTTTGGGAAAAGCTCCTTCTCGTGATAGCAGGTGCCCTTGGCGAGAAAGCACTTTACCTTGATGTCCTCGCTCTTCTGGGCGGTTTCGAATTCCTTGATCGCCCACTCGTAATCGCCGATCTGCCGGAGAACCAGGCCGAGAAAATAATGCGCCTTGTAGTTCCCCTGGTCTATTTTAATGGCCTCGAGGAACATCTGTTTGGCCTCGTTGTAGGAGGCGTTGCGGTAAAGTACCTGTCCCAGGTAATAATATGACATGTCGTGACGGTTGTTGTTGGCGATGCTTTTCTTGAAGTACACGGCCGCCTTGTCCATCGCTCCGGAATCGAAAAGTATCATGCCGAGCCGATAGAAATTTTCGTAGTTTACCGGGTCAATCTTTGTCAGGATGAGATATTCATTTTTGGCGTCCTCGACGGCGTTACGCTCCCTGAATATTTTGGCGAGCTTCGAGCGCACGTCCACCTCGCTCACCTTGTCGTCAAAGCGCGAGATCTTGAGCACCTGACGGTATTCAAGGATGGCGAACTGCGGGTTGTTTTCCCTGATATACGCCTCGGCCAGGAGGTAATGCGCGTAGGCGTTGCGATCGTCCTTTTCCAGAATCTCGTTCAGCTTTTTAATGGCGAGTTTCGTCTGCCCCATCTCTATCATCTTGGCGATTTCTTCTATTTTGCGGGGGAAAACGTAGGTGCTGAAGATGTAAAGGCCGAAAATGCTGAGCATTATAAAAAAGACAAATATCATCACATAGGTCAGTATCATCGTCGGTATCTATACCCTGGCTGTTTCGGTCAATCTTCAGGCGTCCCGGCGCTGCTCGCGAAGAAGCCTGTTCTGCTCCTCGAGCGCGCTGATCTTGGAAAATGCGTCCAAGAGCTCCGACCTGCCGAGCTGGGAGACGCTTTCCTGCGCACGGGCCGTTTCGGTCGCGAGCTTCAGCTCGACGCGCGAGTATTCCACTATATTTTCGTACATCGAGATGATCTTCTGCGCGTTGTCGAGTTCCATTTCGTTGAGCTTGAGGACGTTTTCGTAACCGCTTACCATTTTCCGGTAGTGCACGAGCTCACCCTTCAGGTTCTCAATCTCCTTTTTCAGGCCCGCCACGTCCTCGCTCATCGTCCCACCTCAATGTCCTGTTAATAGGTTTCGGCACCTATCCGTCGATTGTTCATCGTTTTCCGGTCCGCATCCACCGCGCCCGTGCGCATAAATTAATATTGACAAACCCCCCACCCCCGGCCCACTATCCTCATCGTTCGTAACGACCGGACGCACCCGGGGGCGTAGCTCAGTTGGGAGAGCGCTTGAATGGCATTCAAGAGGTCAGGGGTTCGATTCCCCTCGTCTCCACACCCTGCCGAGTGTTACCACAATTCCGGCACAATGTCAAGATAATTACTGCCCGGCGGGTATCCGCTCGATCCGGTGGATGGCCAGGCCGCTGCGGAGCTTCGGCTCGAACCATGTCGATTTCGGCGGCATGAGACCCCCGTTGTCGGCGACCGCGATGAGCTCCTCTATCGACGTGGGAAAGAGCGAAAAGGCCACGGCGAAACCTCCGTCCCGCACCAGCCTTTCGAGCTCGGCGGGCCCCCGAATCCCGCCAACAAAATCTATGCGCATGTCCTTCCTGGGGTCGCCGATCCCCAGCAGCGGTTCGAGTATGGTTTTCTGCAAGACAGAGACGTCGAGCCGCGCGACAATATCACCCTCCGGCCGTGAGCGGGGGGTGAGGAGCCTCCAGCGACCGCGGAGGTACATGCAGATGCGACGCGGCCCCGGCGGTTTTCCGGACACGATATCCTCGATCGAGTAGCTTTGGCCGAGCCGTTCGAGAAATTCGTCGACGCTCTGGCCGTTGAGATCGCGCACCACCCTGTTATACGGCAGGATTTTCAACTGCTCGTGGGGAAAGACGACGGCGAGAAAGCGGTTATATTCCTCCTCGCCGGTATGGTTCGGATTGGCCTTCCGGCGCAGAAGGCCGACCTTGACGGCCGCGGCGGCCCGGTGATGGCCGTCGGCGATATACAGCGCTTGCGAACGCAGAAGCTCTTTAAACGAAGCGATGAGCTCGCCGTCGCTTACGCGGCGAAGCATGTGTCGTATGCCGTCTTCGGAGGTAAAATCGACCTCGGGGGCGGCCTCGAGCGCCCGTGCAAAAAGCGGCCGGCCCGCGCCGTTCTCGCGGTAAAAGGTGAAGACGAGTCCCGTCTGCGCGCTCAGGCTGTCAACATGGCGCATCCTGTCGCGCTCCTTGTCCTCGCGGGTGAGCTCGTGCTTCTTTATCCTGTCTTCGAGGTAATCGTCGATGTCCAGGCAGCCGACGACGCCCGTCTGCTCGCGTCCGCCCATGACGAGAGTATACAGGTACAGGCCCGGCTCGTCATCGCCGCGCAGCACACCGTCGCCGATAAACCGTTCAAAGTTCTCCCGGGCCTTCGCGTAGACCCTGTCGTCGTACGGCGAAACGCTTTCGGGAAAATCGATTTCGGGCTTTGAAATGTGGAAAAAACTGTGCGGCCTGTTTTTCGCGATCGCGCGCGCCTCCTCCGATGAAACCACGTCGTACGGCAGCTCGGCCACCTGCACCGCGAGCCCCCTTTCCGGGCGAAGGCCCGCAAATTCCCGTATTTTTGCCATGTTTTTCAGGTTCTCCCGATTATTAGTCTTGTTGCGTAAATGACAAAAATGCCATCGCGAGGAGGCCGACGCGGCGATCTCAAAAGGCAACAAGTTTTTACTAAAAAACAAAATGCTTTATGAGATTGCCGCGCCCCGATAAAGCCGGGGCTCGCAATGACACTCAGTAAAGTAACAGCCCTATTTATGCCGTCCTGCCGGGCAGCCGGATATGAGGTCAGTGCGGCACCCGGCTTATTCGGCCTGTCGTGGCGACGGATCCGCTGAACGGCTCCCGGTCTTTCGACTCATTGTATAATCCGGCAATTGTGCGGATGCGAGGCTTTTTTACAAGAAATAATTAGCGCGCCGAGGCGCTCCCGCCGGTGATATCCGTGTAACAATCCGGCTGCCCATAACTCCGAACAGAAGGCCGCCATCCGGCCATCCCCCTTCGAGAGAGGCATCATGGAGTACATCGGCGTCATCTTCATAATCGGACTCGTAATACTGGTGCACGAGGCGGGGCATTTCGCGGCCGCGCGCCTTTCGGGCATACCGGTCGCGCTTTTCTCGGTCGGTTTCGGGCCGAAGCTCGTCGGGATCAGGCGGGGCGAAACGGAGTACCGGCTGTCGGCCATCCCCCTGGGGGGATATGTGCTCCCGGCGATCGGGGATGAAAAGGAGTTTTTCGCGATCCCCGTTTCCAGCCGCCTCGTTATGACGCTCGGAGGCCCCGTCGCGAACCTGGCGATGACGCTTGTGCTCCTTGGAATCCTTAACTCCGCGACCGGCGGCTTCTCGTTTACGGGCGCGTTTCTGAAGCCTTTCGAACAGACGGCGGTGATGGCCATGCGCATCCTCGATGCGTTCGGCCGGCTCTTCTCCGGCGGCGGCGAGATATCCGGCATAGTGGGTATAGTGGCCCAGGGCACGGCGTTCGTAGGCGGAAGCGCCTTCAAGGCCGCGCAGTTCGCGGCGGTGCTCGGCCTCAACCTGGCAATATTCAACCTGCTGCCGCTGCCCGCCCTGGACGGGGGAAAGGCGCTCCTCTACCTTATGGAAAAGCTCCATTCTTCGGCGGCGAGAGCCCACCAGCCGCTTGCGATCACCGGCTGGGTGCTCATTCTGGGGCTTGTGGTGTATACAACCTGGGCCGACGTGGTGCGCTACGCGGTCGGTTGACCGACGACGGGACGCAGCCGAACCGACTACTCGAAGGATTCTCCGTGCATGGTGGTAAAGCGTTCTATCCGGTAGCGCTTCTTTCCCGCGGGAATGCTGATTTCCACCTCTTCGCCCGCGCACTTGTTCTGCAGCGCCATACCGACGGGCGATGAAAGCGATATCTTACCCTCGGCCGGTTTCACCTCGTTCGGGGATACGAAGGTGAATTCCATTGTTTCTTCGGATTCCAGGTCGAAAACGGTGACCGTAGAGCCGAACCCGATGCGGTCTTTCGCGATGTCGGACACGCTGAGGTTGCTGAGCTGGCTGAGCTGACTGCTGATCCGGGTGATGAGGGCGTTGAGAAAGGACTGTCGCTCTTTGGCGGCATGGTATTCGGCGTTCTCCTTGAGATCGCCGTAGGCGCGCGCTTCCGCGATCTTCCTGGGAAGCTCGACCTTGAATTCGTACTTGAGCTGTTCGAGCTCCTCGCGCATTTTCCGCTTTTTCAGTTCGATGTCATCACTCATTACGCCGCTCCTTTTGATTGTGATGGCCCACGGTCCTTCGATTGTCCAATCCTTGCGGGATAAAATCCAGCCTTTTTTATACCCCGTTCCCTGATCCCCGTCATTCGCTCGCCCCGTCCTCCTCCAGCACGCGAATCATTACCGGTTGAAACGACTTCCTGCCGGCCAGAACGGACGAAAGCGTTTTTATGATTCCGAACGAGAGGACGAACGCCCCCGCCCCGAAGAGCGCGGCGGCGAGATCGGCGTCCATTCCCATGCGCGGCGCACCCGCCATTCCAGCGGCCGTCCCGATGATGAGCGCGGCCACCGGAAACGCGTACAGAAGCAGGCTCATCTGTACGACGGCGCGCGGTGCGATCGCGAACTCGACCATATCGCCCATCCGGCCACCGGCACGGTTTTCGATCCACAGCCGCCGCTTCGATTCCGCGCCCAACAGCGAACACGAACCGCGCGACGAGCACGATGCGCATGCCTCGCCCGCCGACGCCTCCACGAGCGCCATCGTTCCCTTAATCTCGACGATGATTCCGCATTCCACCGGCCTTAACCTCCACGATGCCGTCAGGCGTGCGACAGGAACTCGCTCACAAACCCGGGGGCCGGATCGTTCCGAATCTCCTCGGAGGTCCCCTCCTGCTCTATCCTGCCATCATTAATGATAACGATTTTCGTCGCCATTTCAAAGGCCTCGCGCTGGTCGTGCGTTACGTAGAGGATGGTGATACCGAGCGCCCGGTGCAGGTCGCGGATCTCGCGGCGCATCTCGGCGCGCAGACGCGCGTCCAGGTTCGAGAGCGGTTCGTCGAGTAGGAGCACCGGCGGCTCCATCACGAGCCCGCGCGCGAGCGCCGTGCGTTGCTGCTGCCCGCCGGAAAGCTGGTGCGGATAACGGCCCGCGAGTTCGTCCATATGCAACAGGTCGAGCGTCTTCATCACCCCCGCCGCGCGTTCTTTCCGGTCCATACCGCGGACTTTAAGCGGATACTCGACGTTCTCAAAAACGGTCATGTGCGGCCAGACGGCATACGATTGAAAGACCATGCCGAAGCGGCGTTTTTCGGGCGGGATGTTGACGCCCGGCCCGTACAACACGGTGTCGCCCAGCAAGATCTCGCCCGCCGAGGGCGTTTCGAGCCCTGCGATGAGGCGAAGCAGGGTGGTCTTGCCGCAGCCGCTGGGCCCCAGGAGCGAAACGAACGAGCCGTCCGTCACCACGATATTCATCGGCGCGAGCACGACCTTGTCGCCGAAGAGCTTTGCGACACCTTTGAGGCGAAGGTCGCTCATCATCTACCCTCCAGAATTTCCCCGGCCCTGCGGCCCCGCATGAAGAACGCCCCCATGAGCGCCGCGCTGAGCAATATCCACGCAAGCGCCGCGGCCGACGGCTGGTCGGCGTACTCTTGAAGCTGGAAGAGCACGGTGCCCATTGTCGCACCGCCGGGGCCCGTGAGGAGCACACTCATGGTGAGCTCCGTGAACATGGGAAGCGCGGTGAGAAACCAGGCGGCAAGCACGGTCCGTGAAAGAAGTGGAAGCCAGATGGTGCGAAGCAATATCAATGTCGTCGCGCCGCTCACCACGGCCGCCTCCTCGAGCGAGGGGTGCACCTGGCGGTAGGCTGCGGCGAGCATGCGCGCGCTCACCGCGCAGTACTTGAGGGCGTAGGCGAGCGCCATCCAGAAGAGCGGCGAGTCGAACGAAAGGCCAAAGCGCCCCATCGCCGCCGCTGCCCAGGTCGAAACGAAAATCAAAAGAATCGCGATCACGGTCCCCGGCGTCGAGAACGGGACTCCCATGGCTTCGATGATCCACTGCGCCGCGCGGCTTCCCCGGCGCACCGCCGCGAAGGCCAGCAGGAACCCCAAAGCGACCACAAGCGTCGCGACCGACAGCGACAGCGCGAGCGAATTGACAAGCGCCTCGCTGAATTCGGGGAGCGCCAAAACGTATTCCAGGTTTCTTAAAGTCCATTCGGAGGGGGAGTAATTCCCCGCAACGGGAGCCAGCGCCGAAAAGGCGAGCGCGCCCCAGGGAAGCACCACGGCCGCGGCGAATACCGCCCAGACTGCCGCGCTGACGGGGACGCGCCCCCTGCCCAGATGCACCAGGGCCGGACGCGAAACGCGCGAGCCCGTGATCGCGCCCCCGCGGCGTCGCTGCAGGCCGACGAGACGGTTGGAGAGCGCCAGGACCAGCATCGCCATTGCGAGGAGGATGAGCGAGAGCCTGAGTCCGGCGGCGATACCCGCCATCCCGCCCAGTTTGAACTGGGAATAGATGAGCGTGGTGAGCACGAACTGCCGCACCGGCATGCCGAGCATGGCGGGCACGCCGAACGAGGAAAGCGTATAGAGAAATGAAAGGCACATCCCGTTGACCAGCGGCGGCCACAACAACGGAAAGCTGACATCGCGAAAGACGCGCCAGGGCCTTGCACCGCTCATACGCGCGGCCTCCTCGAGCGAGGGGTCCATCCGCTCAAACCCTGCCTTGAGTTCCAGATACGGGAAGGCGAAAGCGACGGTGCTCTCCACCAGCACCATCCCGTGGAACCCGTACACGCCGCTTTCCGGAAATATTCCCCTGACGGCGCCGACGGCGGGATTGCCGAGCACGATCCAGGCCATTCCCAGCAGGTATGCCGGGATGGCGTACGGAATCGAGAAAAGGCCGGAAAGCGCCCTGCCCCCGCCTATGTCCGAGCGCGTGACGAGCCACGCCACCAGGCAGCCGGCGGCGCCCGAGATGAGGGCGACCGCAATGCTGAGCGAGAGCGAGCGCAGGAGCGCCTCGATTACCGCCGCGTTGGATATCCCGTCGGCGAACATCTCAGCGGAGAACGGTCTCGGAAAATTTCGATTTGATCGCGGCGCGGTCGGCGTACATCAGCGCGAGTATATCCGCCGACCAGGGCATCATGGTCGATTTGAGCTCCGCATAGGACCGCGCGTGTTCGGGTGACGGCGCGGACTCGAATAGCGAATACATTGAACCGCGTACTATCGCATCCTGGGCTTCTTTCGTGTAGAACCAGTCGTAGGCCAGTCTGGCCGCTTCGGGATTGCGCGAGTCGCGGAGGATCGCGATGGGGCTCTGTATCGGTATGGTGCCGTCGGCCGGATACACGGGCCTAACCGGCGAGCCCTTGTCCCACGCCTTGAGCACGTTTTCGAGGAGCACGATCCCGAGCGGCCTCTCCCTCGTCTCGATTCGGGTGATGACGGAGCTGTTGCCCCCCGCCGCGATGATGTCGTTGTTCCGGAGCTTGTCGAAATAGTCCCAGCCGTATTTTTTTTGCAAAAGCGCTACCGCGGTGAAGCTCGAGCCGGACTCGAGCGGGTTGGGCATCGAGATCAGCCGTTTATACCGGGGATCGGCGAGGTCTTTCCAGCTTTTCGGCAGGTCGGCTTCGTTCGTGAAATACCGCGAGTTATACCCGATCACCATCACCGGAAGCCTGACCCCGGCGAACGCCCCGTCGGGATCGACGTAGATCGCCGGTATGTCCTTCGCGGCCGGGCTTTTATAAGGGAGGAGTTTCCCCTCCTGTTTCAGCTCGTAATACCAGAATGGATCGCTGGTGAGGATGAGGTCCGCCCGCGTCGCGCCCGCGGCGAGCTCCGCGTTCACCTTGCTGGCGATGTTCTCGCTCCCGCTCTGGAACCACATCACCTCCACGTCCGCGGGAAGCGCCTTCTGGAGCGGTTCGCGCATCGTCTCGATGACTTCCTTGTATATGCTGGTGTAAATCCATATCCTCTTTTTCCCGGAACATGACGACAGCGACAGCAATAACGATAAAACAAGAATAAAACAGTTACAAATTTTCATGCCTGTCATTGTTTTTCCCACCATGAGTATTCGCGATAAAAAGTTCTATGGCATTTATAAATCGATTTGCATTCGAAAGTTGCGTCTCGGCATCAGGTTTACTCGCGATATAGAAATCATCATAATCCCCTTTCGTCCTTATATTGAAAGCGGAGGAAATATACTTACTGTATACGAGATCAAACTTTCCGGTTTTTACATAACTGCAATTGAAAAAAGCGATAATACCGGAGTGTTTTTCGAATCAAATTTATCAAACGCCGTAATGGCGCGTATCGCGTGGAAGTCGGCGTAATATGAACGATTCAGCGATTGAGCATAACTGCCGGCTTCATATAGAATTTTCGAGGCTTTCAGGTCTTCCCGTGCCTTCTCTATCCGGTATTTAGAGAGCTCTTTGATTCTTTCGTTCATATATATTCATCCCTTCCCTGTTAACATTGGAGTAAAAGGGAACATACTCAATATATTGCATATATTTTTCATATGATTGTTCGATGATAGAAACAATTATTCCATGTTCAAGTGAAAGAGTGGCCACGGTTTCCATAAGAAAAATATTTTTAAGCTTAATTGTATCTTCATCGGCATTTAAAAGTACCATAATATCTATATCTGATTCATCGCTTTGACCACCCCGCGCATATGATCCATAGACTATTACCGAATGCAGGGATCCGCCATATATTGTCCTCAGCTTCTCTGTGATATCATCCAACAGGTCTCTGACCTTTGAGTTTTTTTCAACCTCGGAGCGTTTCATATTCATCCTTGTTTCAATCCCTTCGGGTTCGAAATGGCTCCACTAATACATGGCGCGAAGAATTCCGGTATTTCGTATTTATACTTCTACACTGACATGATGAGTCCTACCAGCATACCGATTGAAAATCAAGAAAATAACGAGTAGACCTGCTCCAATCCGTCTAATTCCCCCACAGTGCATCGCGCAGTCCCGAGGTCCGCCTCACCGGGGTCTCAATCGCCGGGGCCAGCACATCAGCCGGCGACCATATTTCGACCGATCGACGCGCCCTGGTCACTCCAGTGTACACCAGCTCCCTGGTGAGCACCGGCGAGGTCTTCTCCGGCATGACCAGCACCACACGGTCGAATTCGGAGCCCTGGCTTTTGTGGACCGTCATGGCGTAGACGGTCTCGTGTTCCGGAAGAAGGCGCGGCATGAACGATCGAGCGCCGCCATCCCGGGATGAAAACCACGCGCGGAGCCCTTCGGCCCCGTCGAGTATGACGCCGATGTCGCCGTTATAGAGCCCCAGGGAATAATCGTTTCGCGTTACCATCACGGGGCGTCCGGCATACCAGCGCTGCCGCGGGTCAACGATCCCCCCGTCGCGAAGCATCCTCTCGGCGGAATCGTTCAGCCCCTCCACGCCGAGCACGCCGCGGCGCACGGCGCAGAGCAGGGCCAGTTCGCTCATGCGCGGAAACACTTCCAGCGGCCTGCGACCCGAGGCGACAGCCGTCAGGCCCTCCAGCACGGATTCGCGAAGCACGCGGGCCAGTGTCTCGGTATTCACGTTCTCCCGCAGGCTGACACCGTCAGCGCCCGAGCGCAGTATTCGAAGGGCTTCCCCGGAGTTCCCCTCGCGCACCGCCCTGGCGAGGGCGCCGATGCCTCCCGTTTCGTCGAAGCGGTAGCTCTTCTTCAATACCACGATCGAATCGGCGACCGGCGGTACGCCCGCGCGTGAAGCGGGCGGAGCACCTCCCGTCAGGCCGGCCACCCCGGCCGCGAAGCGCTCCGAGAAATAATGCTCGGCGCCGGTGTTGCATATATCGCCCAGCACGGCCCCCGCCTCCACGGACGAAAGCTGATCGCGGTCTCCGAGCAGAATGAGTCGCGCGTCCGCAGGCAGGGCGTCCGCAAGCTTCGCCATGAGCGGCAGGTCGGCCATGGACGACTCGTCCACCACGACGACGTCGTACGGAAGCGGATTTTCGGCATTGTGCCTGAAATAGGGCGTGCCCGGAAGGCTTTTGAGGAGTCGGTGCAGCGTTAGCGCCTCGGTCGGAACGCACTGTTTCACGGCGGGACCGCACGGAAGGGCGTCCACGGCCCCCCGCACGGCCTCCTGCAGCCGCACCGCCGCCTTGCCGGTCGGAGCGGCGAGCGCCGCGCGCATGCGCCGCCCCGATGCGATGGCCTGCTCCGCCAGAAGCGCGAGTATGCGCACGACCGTGGACGTTTTGCCGGTCCCCGGACCGCCCGAAACCACGACGAAGGACTTCAGCACGGCGACGGCGGCCGCGAGGCGCTGCAGGTCGGGTGCGCCCATGGCGGCCCGGCCGAACATCCGGTCGAGCCCTTCGCCGAGAAGCGCGGAATCATAGTCGTTGCGCACGCGGGAGTTCATTCGCGCGATCGCCCCGGCCAGGATATTCTCGTATTTCCAGTAACGATGAAGGTAGAGCCGTCCCTTCGCGTCGAGAATGAGCGGACGGTAGTCGCCGGGCGCGCCGACCACGGGGGATTTGCGGAGCGCTTCGATCCAGCGCCCGGCATTGTCCGGAAGAAGCCCGGGCGGGTATTCCGGAAGGCCCCCCTCCGCGGCGGCGACGATATCCAGGCACACGTCGCCGGCGGCCGTCCGGTTGCTCGCCAGGCGGGCCGCCAGGGCGAGCACTCCGCCGTCACCGCCGGCCAGGCGACACATGAGACCGGCGAAGGCGTTGTCGTACGCGCTGAATACGTCGTCCCGCGCAGTCATCGCGAGGCCTCCCCTTCATCGAAATAGCGGCCGAGCGATTCGATCATGCCGGCCGGCGGAAGGTCGAAAAAGACCCCGGGACGCGACGTGTCCGACGGGTCCATGCCACGGACGAAAAGATAAAAAACTCCGCCGAAATGACGGGCGTACCCGTACCCTTCCAGGCGAAGCGCGAGATATCGATGCAGGGCGACGGCATACAGATGATACTGGAGTATATAGTGGTGACGCGCCATCTCGGCGGCCATGCGGTCGGCCGAATAATCCGGGGGCGAATCGCCCAGGTGATTTGATTTCCAGTCGAGCAGATAATAGCGGCCGCCGTGCGCGAACACCATGTCGATGAAGCCGCGTAAAAATCCCTTCACCGGCCGGAAGCCGAGCTTCGCAATTGAGGCAGCAAAATCGCCGACGAGCCCGCTTCCTCCCGCGCTTTCGAATACACGGCCGAGCCCCTCCGGGGTGACGCTTCCCAGCGGCAGGGTGAATTCGAGCTCGTGCAGGCGGTCCACCCGGCCGAGCGATTCCAAAAGGCAAACGCCGCCGGGAACCCCGAGCGGGGAGCGGAGCACCGACGAGGCCATGCCCAGGAGCGCACCCGTCCAGGCCGTGTCAAACCCGTGCAGTTCGAGCTTTTCGCGGACCGTCCTTTCGGACTCCGAGCGGTCGGAGAGCGAGAAATCGATATCCTCAAACACCGAGTGGATGCAGCTTCCCGCGCGGGCGCCCCGGGGAAAGGCGAAGATGCTTCCCGGCTCCGGCTTCCCCGGCCCGGCCGGCCGTATGTATTCGCGGTCGTAATCGCGCTCGGCATCCGCACCCTGCGCGAGCGCGCTGAAGCTTGTCACCCGTCGTCCGCCGGCGATGGCGCCGCCAAAGGTTCTGCACCGCAGATCGGGCCGCTTCACCCGCACCGGACTGATAACGCGCGCGCCTTTTACCGGGACCTCCCCGACCTCGATACAGCCGGCGGACGACTTTGCGAGTTCTTTGAGAGCGCGCATCATCGCGCCGTCGTCGAGGGTCTTTACATGGACCGCGAGCTTCTTCTCCATATCGTCGCCGTCAATATCTCCGGGGTTATGGAACAGGTATGCGGGCGCCGATCCGAAACTGTTGTTGATGCGCCCCCAGACCAGGTAACAGCGCCGCTTCGCACGCGTTACGGCCACGTAGAAGAGCCTGAGGTTTTCGGCGAGCTGTTCGCGGGACGCGGCCGCGCGGCCGCCACCGTTTTCATCGCCCGCTTGGCCGATGTTGAACACCGGACGATTGCCGCGCGCGGGGTCGTGATAGAGAAACGGATCGCCGATGTCCCTGGTATCCCAGGTGAACGGGCAGAAGACCACGGGAAACTCGAGCCCCTTGCTCCGGTGCATGGTGATGAGCGTAACGGCGTTTTCGTCGGTTTCAAGGCGGAGCTGATGCTCGTCGGCGCCGTTCGGTTCGTCCGACCCGTCGATGCTCCCGCTCAGCCATTTGATGATTCCGTCGCCGCCCATACGCTCCTCCCTCTGTGCATGATGCAGCAGCTCGGCCAGATGGAAGACGTTGGTCATCACACGCTCCCCGTCCGGCCTGCGAAGCAGGCGCCCGTGCACCCGTTCGCCGCGAAGGAGCGAGTGAAACATCCTCATGAATCCGTGCCGCTCCCATGTTTCGTGGTAGCCGAAGAAGCGCTCGATCTCCTTCTCCCACGCGTTATCGTCGATGGAGAGACGAGCGATGTCGTCGCCCGTCAGGCCGATGATATCGGTCGCCAGGGCGGCGCGCAGGAGGCGCGCGCTCCCCGGGTCGTTGACGGCCCGAAGTATGTGCAGCACCTCCAGAGCCTCGATCGACGCGAAGACGCTTTCGGTGCCGTAGAGCACCGAGGGGATGCCGACCGATCGCAGCGATTCCTGCACCTCGCGCGCCTGGTGCCTGGTCCGCACCAGCACGGCGATGTCCCCCGGCGCGTACAGGCCGGAGGAAACCAGCTCCACCGTTTCCGCCGCGATCGCGGCGACGGTCACCTCGCCCGCCCGCTCCTTGCTGACGGCCCTGCCCTCGACGGCCGCGAGACTGGATGGAATAAACCAAATCCGCATTCCCGGCGAATCGTCGCCACCCTTGCCCTCCTGGCCGGCGGCCGCCGAAACGGGAGTAAAGCCGATCTCGGGAAAGACAAAGGGATCGCGGACCCGCGAGAAAATCGCGTTCACCGCGCCGATAAGCTCCGGCGCCGAGCGACGATTGACGTCCATGGTGGCCTTTGTGCCCGCCGACGCGGCCGCCCGCATATAGGCGAATATGTCGGCCCCGCGGAAGCCGTAGATCGCCTGCTTGGGATCTCCTATCAGATAAAGGAGCGATTCGCCCCAACCGAAGATGGTGGTAAAGATTGAATACTGGACAGGGTCGGTGTCCTGGAACTCGTCGATGAGCGCGGCGGCGTACCGGCGCCGCACCAGGCGCGCGAGGGCCGGGCCACCTCCCCGCTGCAGGGCTTCGTGCATGCCCCGTATCAGATCGTCGAACGAGCGGACGGCGCGAAGCTCCTTCCGACGCGCAAGCTCACTCTGCACATAGGCAAGAAATTCTTTTTTCAATGAGACGAGATAGCCGTCGAAGCGCAGGCGCGCTTCATCACACAGGCCTAAAAATTCATCGCAAAGCGCCATAACGGGCGGAAGCTCGGCGCTCCTGCCCTTCCTGAAGGCCTTCACGATCGAGGCGGCCCGGAATTTTTTCAGGTCTTCTGTCGCGAGCGGAAGTCCCCCGGCGGTATAGGCGTCCATCTGCTCCATCATCCGGGCGATGATCGCTTCAGAATACATGTTCGCCTTGAGCACCCCATCGCGCAGCGCGCCCGGCAGAAAGTCCCCGGCCTGTGAGCGATCACGGCGCCAGGATTCGCAGAAACGGGGGTACTCATCGTCCAGGCGCCGCGCGATTTCGAGCACGCCGTCCGCGTCGATGTCACCGGCCCCGCCCTCGAGTATGTAATCGGGATCGAGCGGCCGCTTCCGCGCGAGAAGCGAGAAATACGCCGGCGAGACCTTTTCGGCCGCGGAGAACTCGACAAACGAGAGCGGCGCCCCGTACCAGTTCTTACGGAAGAAGTCCGCCGCGATGTCGTCGATCGCCTCGGCGTCGGCGGCCTCGAGCTCCGACTCGAAGAGTACGCCGCTCTCGAACGCGTTCTCGAGCAGGGCGCGCTGGCAGAACGAGTGGATGGTGAAGATGGAGGCCTCGTCGAAATTTCGTATGGCGCGGGAAAGCCGCTCGCGCGCCTCCGGATCGGAGCCGAAGCGCTCCACGAGCGCGCGCTGCAGCGGATCGTCCGCGTATTTCCCCCTGAGTTCGAGAAGGTCCCGCCCGCATCCCCCGCGGCAGTCCGGGTCTTCGAGCATGGAGAGCGTGGCGCGCAGGCGGCCGCGCAGGCGTTCGCGAAGCTCTCCCGTGGCGGCCACGGTGAAGGTGACGACAAGGATGTTCTCCACTTCAAACTCCTTTTCGAGGATGAGGCGGAGATAGAGCCCGGAGATGGCGTAGGTCTTGCCCGTGCCCGCGCTTGCCTCGATCAGCACGGTCCCAGAGAGCGGGCTTTCGATGATGTCGAAACGCGACACTGCGCTCATCGCTCCTCCTGGAATTTCAGCAGGGGATCGTACACGGCCCGTGCGAGCCGGATGAACTCATCCTGGAAAAATCGTTTGTCGAAGGGGTCCATCTTTCGAAAACATCGCTCGGTGTAGGGGTCGGTTGAATCGCCCCTTGTGTAATAATTTCCCTCGAACACCGCCCGCGCTTTGGCGAGCGCTTCGTCAGCCGAGCGGTTTTCGGCATATTCCTTCGCGAACGCGAGCGAAGCCTCGGGGAAAAAGGGGACGATGGAACGGCGCCCCTCGCGGTATATGTCCACAAGCTTCTTTAGATGCGCATGGCATATACCGCCGTCCTTCATTTCTATGACGGCCGGCGCACTCTTGTTTCTCCCGACGAGATACACGACGGAACGGGAGCCGGTGTCAGCCCGGCAGCAGGCCGCGCAGTGCACGATCCACGCGCGAAGCCGGTCGGTCGCTTTTATGGAGGCGTAGCGGTGATGGACGATCCCTCCCGGATAGACGCGGTCGATCCTGCCGGCGAGCGTTCGCCCGTCGATCTCGATTTCAAGTTCGAGCGGCGGAAGCTCATCCCCGCCATGCAGGCCGGCCACGGTGCGCGCGAACGAGCGCACGCCGGGCAGCATCCGGCGGAACGCGTATTCCCCAAGGGAGCCGTGCGGCAGTATCCCCATCGCCCGGAACGCCTCGTAGAGTCCGGCCGGGTCCGCGCCGCGAAGCGCCTCCTCGCACATTTTCTCCGCGAGTGTGTACGAGTCGAGGCCTTCGAGGGCAAAGACTTCGCTGTCGCCGGGCATCTCTCCGGTCGTGTCGAGCCATATACCCAGCGTCCGGTTGAGAAAATGACGCGCCGGGCCGCGGAAAAAGTCCAGGACGTCCGACAGATGAAGTACGACGTCTCCTTCCTCCGCCGCCTTGCCCATCATGAACGGGGCGTACTCCGACGTCTCCCCGTTGAAGCTTTCGGCCGCGGAACACAGCTCCGGTGCGTAGCTGTACAGCCTGGAGTCGCCGGTGAAATAGGCCGGGCTGAATGACTGTAGCCGGTGTTCGGTGAGTATGGCCGAACGGAGCGAGCCGGCTTCATCCGCGCCGCCGGCGGAGGCCGGCGCATATCCCTGTTCGATGTAGTCGAGCAGTTCGCTGACGAGCACCGAGGGCGGGACGGATTTGTTGTCGGCGATGCTCCGCCCCACGTAGCTGATGAAGAGACGGTCGCGAGCCGACACAAGGGCCTCGAGAAATATATAGCGGTCGTCGTTGCGGCGCGAACGGTCGCCGGGCCGGTACGCTTTCTTCATTAAATTGAACCCGGCCTCGATGTCCCTGCGGGGATAGGCGCCGTCGCTCATGCCCACCATGCAGATCACGCGAAACGGGATGCTTCGCATGGGCAGCATGGCACAGACGGTCACGCCTCCCGATAAAAAGGCGCCGTGCGCCTTCTCCTCCCTGAGCGAGCCCTCCAGCCACGAGCGCACCACCGGGAAGCCGACGGCATCGGTGAAGCCCGCTTCCGCCGTCTCATCCGCAAGACGCGTTATCACGCGACGGAGCGACGTGAGATCGCCGACCGTGTCGTCGTCCCCGAAAAAGCCCTCAACGAGCGCGAGCAGGTGTTTTGCCCATTCACCCGGGGGCCGGGGAAGCGCAAGCGAGCGCGCCGCCTCGAACAGTCGTTCGAGCAGATCGACAAGGCCGCCGAGCACCGCGGTGTCGCCTCCCTCTATGGGATCGTAGGGCAGGATGCCCTCGAAAAGCCGCGTTTCGTCGTTCGGCAGGGCGCTGCCGAGGACCATACGGTCCAGCCCGTGCCTCCAGGTGTTCTCCTCCATGGGGGGGAGCTTCTCGGCCCTGTCGAGCCGGTCCGCGGCGTCGATCCCCCAGCGTATACGGGTGTCCTCCACCCAACGGCGGATGGTCTCGCGATCGGACGGCCCCAGGCCGTGCCGCGTGAGGATGGAATCGCATTCCATGATATCGAGCACCTGTCCCGCGGGAAAGCGGCTGCCGTGCAGGTCGAGTATGGCGAATAACGCCCCCGCCATGCCGTTTTCCGAACGAAGGCTGCGATCGGCCACGGAATAGGGTATGCGCAGACCTTCGCTCCTGGGGGCGCCGAATACCGCCTCGAAAAACGGGCTGTAGGTCTCGATATCAGGCGTCAGTATGACTACGTCGTGCGGCTCCATATCGGGCTGTTTTTCGAACATGTCGAGCAGGTAATCGTAGAGCGCCTCCACCTCCCGCATGGGGCTGTGGCATGAATGGATGCTGATCGATTCGTCACCCGCGGAGATATCCCTCCTCGCCGTCAGGGAAGTGCCATCGCTCGATCCGGCAAAGCCCCGGTCGATGAGCTCCCGTATATCTTCCTGGATACAGGTCAGGAGCGTCGATGTGCTCCGCGTGCCGGCGTCGGGGTAATCGTCGATAAAGTCCACGGACTCGTCGGCATCGAGGAGCACCCTGAACAGGAAATCGCGCCCTACCCGTCCCATCGAGGCCAGCAGGCCGTTGCCCGCGTAAAGGTGGCGGTCCGCGGCGGAAACGCCCCCCTTCAGCCGCCGCGCGATCCGCGCCTGTTCCCGCACCGAGGCGATGTCGCCCCAGTAATAGCGCGATGGATTGAGGACGAAAAAATTTATCTCGACGTGCCGTGAAAGGGCGTACAACACGCGTACGTACAGCGGCGGAAGCGTGGCGACCCCGAAAAGCGATATCCGCGACGGCAGCGCCCGCAGGCGCTCCGGCGCGAGCGAACCGATTTCGGCGAAGAGGCGCGCCGCCAGCGCGGCGTGGTGCGCGGGGCGTTTTCCCGCGAAAAGGCGACGCCACAGGTCAGCCTGCCATCGCTCGTCGCCGTCTTTTTCCGGAGCGGGGCCGCCCTCCCATTCGAGGACCATCTCGGGCCGGTGCACCACGTACTGGTCGAAGACACCGGCGATCCGCTCGGCGAGCTGGCGGCGCTTGAGCTCGTTCGAGCCGTCCCCCATGTAGGAGTTGAGCGACTCGTATCCGGGAAGGCGGGCGCACCGGGGCAGGAGCCCCATTATGCGCCACGAGAGCACTTCACGACTGAACGGCTCCCCGGGCACGCCCTGCCCCGCCAGGCTTCCGAATATCCGCTCGATTATGACGGTTGGGAACACATACTCGAAGTTGGCCCACACGCCGAGGCGAGCGGCCATGCGCTGTGAGAGCCAGCGCCCCATGCCCACGCTCATGACGACTATGGTTTCTTTTTCGAAGTGAGAGCGCAGCGGGCGTCGCAGGCGGGATGCCAGGTTTTCGGCGAGCGTCTCGAGCATGCCGGATGTGTACACGTTGAATGACATATCGTGGCGCCTTCCGGACCGTATCGCCTCAGCGGTTCGTCTCGAACCGGAGGTTTTCAATGAAATGACCGACGCCGGCCGCGTCGTTCCGTGCGAAATGAGGGAGGCTTCCGGGGACCGGCCTGTCGCTTGCCACCGCGACTATGTTCCCCACTCCCGCGGTGCAGAGCGGCCCCTCTGGGGAGTCTCCCACCACCTCGATCTTGAAAACGTCCGCCTCCTTGTCCCCTTCCACTAAAATGATATCATATCCGCCGAAGAACCGGAGCGCGAGCTCGACCGATCCGGCCGGGCGCTCGAGCCGCTCGACCATCGCGCACTCGCTGTCGTTGGTGATGGCGACCCCTCCGCAGCCGGCGGCGCGGTACCGCCAGGTGTCCTTGCCGGGATGGTCGATATCGAAGTCGTGGCGAAGGTGTTTAATAATTGCTATTTTATGGCCACTTTCATTGAAATGACGTATGAGCTTTTCAATGAGGGTGGTCTTGCCCGAACCGGAACGGCCCACGATCGATACGATGAATGGCATGTTTTTCTCTCCCAAGATACAGGGACTCCGGATGCACGACAGCGCCCGGAGACATAATGACACTACAGGCTCAATCGCGCCTGTCAAGCGAATATGCCACCGCTCATAGATGCCATCAATGCGTTCATCATCGCCGGCGGAAAGAGCAGGCGGTTCGGGCACGACAAGGCCTTCTACCCGGTTGAAGGTATCCCCCTCGTCGAGCGCGTTTTAACGGCCCTCGGGGATGTTTTCGATGACATCTCCATCGTCGCCGACGACCTCGATCGATTCGCAGGCCTCGGCGTTGCCTGCCATCCCGATACGGTCAGGGGATTGGGGCCGACAGGCGGCATCTTCACGGCGCTGCACCACGCGCGTCCCGGCGGCTGCTTTGTCGTCGCCTGTGACATGCCGTTTCTTTCCGCGCCGCTTATACGCGGCATGGCCGAACTCGTCCCCGGAAACGACGTCGTGATCCCCTTTCTCGACGGCAACTACGAGGCGCTGCATGCGTTTTACTCGCCGAAATGTCTCGAGGCCGCCCGGCGGAGCATCGGGCGCGGTGAACGCCGGGTTGTGAGCTTTTTCGGTGAGGTGATGGTGCGGCGCGTGGAGGCCGGCTGGATAAGCCGAATGGCCGATCCGTCGCGCGTATTCATCAACATCAACCACCCTGACGATCTCGAAAAGTTTTAATTGACTTCGCCCGCGCCGCCTGCTACGCTCGCACCGTACACTCGGAGAACGTCGGGATGGAGGCGCCATGGCAGCGGGAGATGTGAGAGTCGGAGAAAGGATCAAGGATCTGCGGGAGTCGCAGGGCCTTACGCTTAAGGACGTCGCGGACCGCACGGGTTTCTCCACGGCGTATCTCTCTCAACTGGAGAACCATCTCATCTCTCCTCCGCTCGGCGCGATCACCACCATAGCGCGCTCGCTGAACATCGAAATCGGCAGGCTCTTCAACCAGGTGGGGAAATCCCCTTTTACCATCGTGCGCAGGGACGAACGGCAACCCACCTCGCGCGTCGCTTCCAAGGAAGGGGTCCGCTACGGTTACTCGTACGAGTCCCTGGCCCCCGACAAGATCAACCGCCACATGGAGCCGTTTATCGTAACGCTGGAGCCCATCGATAAAAAAGGCGCGGCCTACAGCCACGAGGGCGAGGAATTCCTCTTCGTGATCGATGGCAGGGTCGAGGTCCAGCTCGGCGAGTTCACCGACGTTCTGGAGCCGGGCGACACCATCTACTACGACTCAACCACTCCCCACCGCGTCTCCTGCGTCGGTGAGACACCGGCCAGGATTCTGGCCGTCATCTACGCACAGCAGCACGCCTGAGGCCCACCGGGGCCTTCCGGGGGTAAAACGGGGCGATTATCGCTTTTTTTACACCGGCGAAACACCCGGCCCGATTACTCCTTGATTTTGGCCTCGTTTCCCGCTATGTTAGTGTCCTGGTGGAAGCTCTGGAGAGCGGTAATAAAATGCTTTACACCATACGGAGCACTCATAGAGTATTCCCGTCTTTAAAACCATCACGCGGCAGATAACCCTATTATGAACATCACCGATCATTCGTGCTCCCCGCACGGCATCCGACCAGAGGATGAGTGCGGGGTTTTCGGCATTTACGGCACCGACCGGGCCGCCAATCTCACCTACCTCGGCCTGTACGCGCTACAGCACCGCGGCCAGGAATCGGCGGGAATAGCCTCGAGCGATGAGGAACATATCTACCGCTACAGCGGGATGGGCAAGGTGGTCGATATTTTTAAAGAGGAACATATCGAAAGCCTCTTCGGACATATGGCCATCGGCCATAACCGCTATTCGACCACCGGAAGCTCCTTCCTCCGCAACGCACAGCCCTTTCGCGCGGACTCCATCCTCGGACCGATTGTCCTTTCACATAACGGCAACCTGGTAAACGCCGGATCGCTCCGCCTCGCGCTGGAACGTGACGGATCGATCTTCCAGACCTCCATCGACACCGAGGTAATCGTGCACCTCATGGCGCGCTCCGGAAAGGGCGATTTTCTGGAGGCGCTGATCCATGCGCTGCGGCAGACGAAGGGGGCCTATTCGCTGCTTGTCATGAACAGAAACCACCTCTATGCCGTCCGCGATCCGCACGGATTCAGGCCTCTCGTGCTCGGCAAACTGGACGACGCCTGGGTGGTGGCGTCCGAGACCTGCGCCCTTGACATCATCAACGCGCAGTACGTGCGCGAGGTACAGCCGGGCGAGCTGTTGGAGATTACCGCCGGCGGCGTTAAGTCCTACTTCCCCTTCGAACGGCATAAGCAGTCGCTGTGCGTCTTCGAATATATCTATTTTTCGAGGCCCGACTCGATCATCTTCGGGAGCTCGGTCCACGAAATGCGCGTCCAGCTTGGGCGCATGCTCGCGAAACAGTCCGGCGTCGAGGCCGACATAACGGTGCCGATCCCCGACTCGTCCATCTGCGCGGCGCTCGGGTACGCGCGCGAATCCGGCATCCTCTATGAGAAGGGCATGATCCGCAGCCACTATATCGGCCGCACCTTCATCGAGCCCTCGCAGAAGATCCGCGACTTCGGCGCGAAGATCAAGTACAACGTCGTTCGCCCGGTCGTCAACGAAAAGCGCATCGTGGTGGTCGACGACTCGATCATGCGCGGCACCACCATGCGCAAGATTATCACGATGTTCCGAGGCGGCGGAGCCAGGGAGGTCCACGTGCGCATTTCCGCCCCGCCCACGCGCTTCCCCTGCTTTTACGGAATCGACATCCCCACGCGAAGCGAGCTCATCGCCTCGTCCCATTCCACCGAGGAGATACGCAAGTACCTGAGGGTGGATTCGATCGAATACATGACCGTGGAGTCGCTCCTTGCGGCCATTGACCGGCCCGAGCTCAGGTTCTGCACCGCCTGCTTCGACGGCAACTACCCGGTGGAGTTCGAACACAGCGAGGACGAGAGCAAACAGAAGTATCTTTTCGAAGACATGGCGATGAACGAATACTATTGAGGGGTAAAATTACTTGACAGAAGTCACTTCCGTGATTTTCTGTACAGCCACATAGGTCACTAGCTCAATTGGTAGAGCATCGGTCTCCAAAACCGAGGGTTGGGGGTTCGAGTCCCTCGTGGCCTGCAGACCATATTTTCGAACTCGATAAGAAAAGCCGTAATATTTTACGGCTTTTCTTATTATCGGAATACCGGATATTGGCATTTTCCGTCATATTATTAGGTTCGAATTTCGCCCCTCAATCAGCCGATACCTAATAATTCGCCGTTTCCCATTGCGTCTTTAAAAAGCATTTGACAATGTGTATAAATATCGCTATTTTTGTGTATAAGGAGATTGTTATGAGAACCAACATAGACATAGACGACAAGCTTATGCATGAGGCCATGGCCGCCACAAAGCTTAAATCAAAAAAAGAAGTGGTGCATGTCGCGCTGAACGAGTTGATTCGAATTACCAAGCGGAAAAGCATTCTTCGTTTTCGCGGCAAGGCGAAATGGGAAGGCGATCTGGATAAAATGAGGACCACGAGGCAAACCGATTGATCGTCGACACCTCCATATGGATTGACTTTTTCAATGGCGTACAAAACCGGCAATCGGATTTTTTAACTGATGCCGCCGGATCGGATAAAATGATATACCTGCATTCAATAATACTGATGGAAATCCTGCAGGGATTCCGGTCGGACAGGGACCACGCCGCGGTCAAGGATATTCTTCTATCATACCAATTTGTAACAGAAGACGCTGTGCCGGATGCTGTTGGCGCGTCTGACCTGTACCGTTCGCTGAAAAAACAGGGTGTAACGATCCGGAAAAGCCTGGATTGCCTGATAGCTTATGCAGCAATTAAAAGCGGCCTGCCGCTGCTTCACAAGGACCGCGATTTTGACATTATGGCAAAACACACGAAGCTTAAAATAATACAGCCATAGATACCGGCCTGTGTTTCTTCACGTTTTCGAATCCAAGTCCTTCTTTGTTATATGGATCATTAGTTCCAGCACAATTTCATCGATAACGGAGTTCGAAAACCGCCCCTGATCGCCGACACCGAACGGATCACTTTCTGCGTGCTCCGGCAATCAGTAAACCGAGCCCGATCAAAACCGAAATGCTCGCCACCGTATTTGACAGGAACATGACGATATTCGCCGCGGGCATCTCCGGCGCAAGACCGCGGACTCCGAAGACGGCTCCCCAGACGGGGCCGACGGCGTAGCAGTACCCCGTGACGATAAAGCAGAGCTTCATGATTTTCATTTTCTTCGCGTCCAGGGTTATGTGCGAAACGCATGACGAGACCGCTATGATCAGGATGCCGGTCAGGATGCCCTGCAGGTGTGCAAGATGCCACGCCCGTACGCTGCCGGGTATGTCCCCGCTTATCGCCAGGGCGAATCCGAGGCCCGAGAATGCGCCGAGCAGCGCAACGATTCCTCCGTGCATGATCATCGATCTACGGGTATTAATGTCCGTGTTCATATTAATTTATTCCTCGCTCCGCTTTAATTTAAATATCAAGGAAACTGCGTCCCCTTTCAGCAAAAATTTCCGGGACATATCGAACGCCATCGAAAATCACCCCCTCCGAAAAAAGTCTCCTCCCCCTGAACAAAGCCCCATGCGGCATAGGTCCAGTCCAGGGTACGGCCATAATTGATCTTGGTGAGCATGGCGATGCTGATGGACAAACAGCCCACCGGCCATTCGAGGGCGGCAGTGGAGGCACCGCGTTTTTTCCGCCTGAAGATCAGAAACGCGAGGAAGACCATGATCGCCAGAAACACCGCGGAAAACATGACGTTAAAAAGCCTGACATGCGCTATCACCTGAAAAGTTATCGCCACGATCCCGATCACGATGAAAAGTATCAGGCAGGTGAAGCTGCCGTTTATCTCCAGCCTCTCCCGTGCGGCGTATGCGCGCCCTGTCATGGCACCTCCGGTAAAATCCATCCGCCCTGTCTCCGTCAATAACGCCGGCCACAATCGGCCGTTTGCAACGCACCCGAGGATAAACCGTTCCGGGCACTTGTCAATGATCTTATTCGGTACGAACTTCCCGGCATCGGAGCGCTTTCTTCTTGCGTTTTATCCTCATCTCCATACCATGACAGACACAGGCGGTGACGAAAGCGCCCATTCTGCCATTTCCACGGAGATGATGATGAGAAAAAACATTGCAATATTCCTGATAATCTCGGCGGTATACGCGTTTGCGGCCTCAACGGCTTACGCATGGTCTTCCCATTGCAACCTGACGCGGGTAGTGTTTAAAAACGACAAGTCCCTCGAAAAACAGGTATTGGTGGAGCCCCTGGGCGCTTTTCTTGCATCGGAGCGGGACGGAATAAGGGCCCTTTTGAAAAGCGAGGAGGAATGGTTCATCAAAAACATTCCGGGATATCCGCCCGTACCGGAAGCACTGAGGTTCGTCGGAACCGGCACGGCGAGAGACCTGACCGCCGGATTCTCGCGCGCGATACGGATCAATCCCGGATTCAGCTTCCCCCTGTATCTGCAGACACCCTCGGGATCGGCGAAAACGGGAAAACGCGTTATACCGGTTGGCCGCGTCTCCCTCGTTACCGCGGACATAGCCAATCCGCCGCTCTTCGCGCTTGCCGCGGGCGAAACCGTCACCGCGCTCGAGGTACTCGAAACGGCCAGCGAGGAGCCGGATTTCGGAATGGATGTAGGGCTGTTTACCGACAACAAAACGCCGTTCGGCGCGGAGTACGGTTTCGGCACGCAGCCCTTCGGCAACCCCGGGCTCGATTTCGGCACGCAGGCCCCCTTCCACATGGCCTTCTTCCACGAGAACTTCATCATCAAGCTCGCGGCGCCGTTCTCGAAAATTTCGCATGTTGAATACCGCATCCGCCTGTATACGTCGCTGGCGTCCCTGGCGTTTAAAACCGGCCACGACTACTGGGGTTACCGCTTCGCGGGATGGGCGCTGCATTACATCCAGGACATGGCCGTCCCTTACCACGCAAGGATGACTCCCGGCATCGGCACGCTCCGGCTCATCTGGGCCAACCTGTTCTACTCCGGGGAGAAGAGGAGCGGTCTGCTGAACATCCTGTCCAACCGCCACCTCGTGTTCGAGAAATACCAGTATTACGCGCTGATCGACCTGATGGGGAAGAAGGCGTACGACAGCCCCTTGCTTTCCACACTGGCCGATACTTCGCCCGACGCAAAGGCCGTCCCGTATTCGGACCGCTACGTACGGGACGTCGTCTCAATCGCGTCATACGCCGTTGCCGACGATATCGACGATCTGATGGGCGAATCGTTCCCAATTAAATACGTCTCCGATCCGGCCTTTCTCTTTGGCGTGACCGAACCGGAGATCGATGTCTACGGATTCCTGAAACGGGAAAATCCCACGGCAGCGGAAAAGATGGACAGGGCCATGGTCCCCATTTTACAGCGGCTCGGAACCGCGTCGCGGCTCTATATGAAGTCGCTGGCGAATTGACGGGCTCAACGAATAAAACGGGTTACCGGCGTAGCGATTGACTGCCGGACCGCGACAAACAAAGACGGGCGCCTGATTTGGCGCCCGCCCCGAGTGTCTCTGTTTGGGAACGTTTTTTGAAAGAATCCATCATTGATCGGCCGCGGATTGCAAGCATTTATCCTGACGATCGATTTGACCACAGGCGAAGCCCCCTTCGCGCCCGGGGGGAGCGACCCCGGGTGCGAAGGGCATGGCGCCCTGCAGACTGTTTCAGGAACGCCCCTCCATCATCATCCTCTTTATCTCCCTCTTTAAAATTTTACCCACGCCGCTGGTCGGAAGCTGGTCCATGAACTCTATAACTTTAGGAACCTTGTACGGCGCGATCTTCTCCTTGAGAAACTGCAGTATTTTCGCCTTTTCGGCATCGCTCTTCTCGACACCGGGCTTCAGGACTATGGCGCATACCACACGCTCCGAACCGGGACGCTCCGGATCGGGGAGACCGATCGACGCGCCGAGCTCCACGTCCGGGTGCTTGGCCAGCACCTCGTCCACCTCGCGTGTAAACACCTTGAAGCCGGACACGATGACCATGTCCTTCACCCTGTCGACGATGTAGAAGTAACCGTCCTCGTCCATTTTCGCCACGTCGCCGGTGTACATCCATCCGTCCCTGATCGCGTTTTTGGTTTCCCCGGGCTTGTTGTGATAGCCTCTCATGAGTTGTGGTCCGCGTATAACGATTTCACCGGGTTCACCCGGCTTGGCGGGCTGATTGCTCTCCGGATCGATAAGCTTCACGTCGGTATCGGAGACGGGCATGCCGATGGACGATGGTTTTTTCTTCCCGTAGCGCGGGTTGCAGATCGTCACCGGCGACGTTTCAGTCATTCCGTAGAGCTCGATGAAGTTCCCCTCTCCGATGACCGACTCAAGGTCTTTGACATATTCCGCGGGGAACGGCGCCGCCGCGCTCAGGCACCACTTGAGGTGTTCGCGCAGCTTCAGACTTCTGAATTCGGGACGCTTGAGGAGCTCGAAAAAGACTGTCGGCACGTTTACAAAAATCGTCGGACGATATGACTTCAGAGCGTTAATAAGAAAAAGCGCGTCGCGGGGATTGGGCACGCAGATCTGGGTGCACCCCCGGATCATGCTGAAACCGCCGATGGCAAGGCCGGCGATATGAAATAGAGGGAACGCGGAGAGCACCAGGTCCTCCGGGCTGATGTCCAGCCACTCCATCACCTGCTGGCGGTTCGACATGTAGCTTCTCTGCGTGAGCACCGCTCCCTTGGAGGGCCCCGTGGTGCCGCCGGTGTACATCATGAAGATCATGTCGTCGAAACCGCGCTTAACCGCCACGGGGTCGGCCGGGGACTCTTTCATCACATCCATGAAGCGGACGACCTTCTTCCCCTGAATCGGGCCAACCTCGGCAGTCGGTATCTTCTTTAAAAGCTTACCCAGCACCCGCTTTACCCCCGGCAAAAAATCGGCTATTTCCGAGACTATCACGGTGGAGAACGGCGCCTTTCCCCCCACCTCGGCAATCTTCGCGTACAGCACATCGACGGTTAAAACCACCTTTGTGCCCGAATCTTTGAGCTGGTGCTCCATCTCCGGTGCGGTGAGGAGCGGGCTTAGGCCAGTGGAGACGCACCCGGCCTTCTGCACGCCAATGACGCCGATATAGTGCGCCGGTATGTTTGGAAGATGCAACCCCACCACATCGTCCGGTTTCAATCCCGATTTGATGAGATAATTCGCCAGCCTGTTCGAAAGCGCGTCGAGCTCCCTGAAGGAAATGCGCGCGCCCATGTAGATGAGGGCGGTCTTGTCCGGATACTTCGCCACGATCTCCGCGAACTTGCCGGCAAAGCACTTTTCCTCGTACTCAAGCTTCGGCGCAACGTTTTTGTCGTACTGTTTCAACCACGGTTTTTCGGAATACGTATCATTCATGCCAATCCTCCATACTTTATTTGTAATGATGTAAGCATAGAAAAGCGAGGCGAACGCGGCCGATCCCGGACTGCCGGGCCCCTCTATTGTATGTACAATCATATTTGTAGTATGTCAACGCAAAAAGCTTTGAAATCATCACTTGTTGATCACCGACCGACGCAAACCGGCCATCCTCTTTCATCGACCGAGCCTTAAACCATTTCTTCGTTAAAAATACATATAGGCTCATTTTTTGTTGAAAGTTATACTTGCCATAATCATTTCCGGCGTCGCATACTGCCCGCGGCACAACTCGTGAAGTTACGAGCGAGACCAACCTGGGGGCTTCCATCATGCACATCGCCGGAAAGGCGGTACGGGAGCAGTAGACTTATATGACGTGTCTCCATATCGACCTATGATCACAATCGATCGCATCGCCGAAGGGGACGGGGACGCACTCGCCTCCCTGCTCGAAGAGCTGTCGGGCGATACCGTTAATCGCCCGCTCATGCGCGATCAACTCCGCGCAGTCATGGCTGATCCGGCCTACATCCTCCTGGGGGCCCGCTCCGGGGAAATTTTGGCCGGCACCGCGATGGGCATCGTGTGCAGGGATCTGGTCGGCGGATGCAGGCCCTTTCTTGTTGTGGAGAACGTCGTTGTCTCCGAGGAGCGCCGGGGAAAAGGTATTGGGAAGGCACTCATGGCGGCGCTTGAGCGGGAGGCGGAAGAACGCCGATGCCTCTACATCAACATCGTGTCTGGCATGCACCGGACCGGCGCGCACCGGTTTTACGAATCCGTCGGCTACCCTCCCGACGCGGCGCGCGGCTTCAGAAAATTCCTGCGCTGAGATACGACATGAATGAGTTCAGGATATTCCTCAACGCGGGGTACGGCCGCGGCACGGCGGATTCTGGTTGGGTGCGTCGGCAGCGGCCAGGCGTAAATTGCTCATGGGGTTCCAACCGGCATGAAACAGGCTGTTTTTCTCGACAGGGACGGTACCATCAACGAAGACGTGGGGGATCTCTTCGAGATTGATCGCGTGGTGTTCATTCCCGGCGCCGTCGACGCGCTCCGCATGCTCGCCGGGCGGTTCGATATCTTCATTATTACAAACCAGTCCGGTATCGGGAAAGGAGTGTTCGATCTCGACCGGTATCGCTCGTTCGAATACGAATACAACGCACTTTTAGCGCGGGAAGGAATCGATATTGTCGAAACCTACTGCTGCCCGCACCGAAATGACGAACCGTGCGTCTGCCGCAAACCCTCCACGCATTTTATGACCGCCGCCGCCGATAAATACGGTATCGATCTCGCCCTTTCATTCGTAGTCGGCGACCACCCGCACGATGTGGAAATGGGCGCGCGCGCCGGCGCCCGGGCCGTTTACCTTCTTACCGGTCACGGCACCAGGCACCGGGACGAACTTTTAGTCATTCCCGACCATATCGCCGATGATCTCTACGGTGCCGCAGCCTGGATTTGCGCGAGTGATTGAATCGAGGGATATTTAACCGGAGGATAAAAAAAAGGCGGGGATTACCCGCCTTTTATGTTCGTGCCGGAGACCCTTCTACTTCGCTTTTGCCTTTGCCGCGGTCTTCTTCGCGGCGGTCTTCTTCGCCGCGGGTTTCTTTGCGGTCGTCTTCTTGGCAACGGTGGCCTTCTTCGCGGCCGGCTTCTTCTTGGCCGTGGTCGCTTTTTTCGCCGTTGCTTTCTTTGGGGTTGCACACTTGGGCATTGTATCTCTCCTCTATTATAATTTTTTAGAATCTGCCGTGCTGTCCGTCTATTATTGTTTTCGTTCCTTTTCGCAAATATTTTACTATTATTTTTGAATCCGTAAAAAATTATTTGCGATTCTACAACACCCCCCTCCCCGCCTTCGGCGGGGGAACCACCGACAGCACTATATTTTCGTATAACTTGAGATATTGTACTCCATTTGGCCTGAAATTGCAAGCATTAAATGAGACATAATACTTTTTTTCAGGAAAAAACCGCGGAAACCGGTTATTATGTATGTTATGCGATATATACTTGTCGGGGTGGATTTTCCGGGCCGGACAGCCTCGCAAAGGCCGGGCGGCCCGTGCAGATGGTGCGCTGTTCATAACAACGACTTTCGGATTCCCTCGCGATGCTCCCGCCATTAAGGCGGACTTTCAGGGAAGAGGTCCCGAAACCGTTCATCCCCCTCCGCGCCGAAGATGACTCCCCTGAGATCGTCTCCCGGCGCGATCTCCGCGAGCTTCCCGGCGCGAGCAGAGCGGAAAGACGCCCATGTCGTAGGCGTCGAGCGCCTGCTTGAGCGCCGCGGCGATCTCGGGATTGCGCCTGCCCACATTCATTATGCCCGAGCCGGTCTGGCAATCGATGTAGCGTTTGCCGGTTATGTCCCGGGTACAGGCGCCGGCGCGCTTCTTCCCGATGATGTCGATGCCGGCGCTCTTGAGCGTACGCACCTTCATTGGATCGGTGTATTCGGCAAAATCGGAGAGGGCCTGTTCTTTGAGTTACTCGCTCGTGTCGCTTATCGCTTCCTCCGGACAGGAAAAGACCGGCCCTGCCGGTCGTTATTCAGGGAAAATTAACATACGGAAACACCTGTTTTATTATCTGAAACAATAATCCTGCCGTGAATGAACGCCATGCAAAGGACCCTTTATTTCGCCGGATAACCGAGCGGCATCACATAGAGCGGAAGTTCATCCTTCGTGAGACTGAGCGCCCTGCGCGCCCCCTTCTCATCCACGCCCGCCACCATGCAGGTGCCGGCCTTCAGCGCCGCGGCCATCAGGTAAACATTCTGCGCGACGCAGCCGGCGGTGGAATGCGCAACGCGGATACGGTCATCCCTGCCGGTGACAAAGAGAGGAAAGCGGCCGAGGTCGGCGACGATCACCAGGATGTGCGGTGCCCGGGTCACGTATCCCTGTGTGGCAACGTCTTTTTTCCGTCCGGCGTTGGCGATCGCCGCGAGTCTGTGGGCCTCCGCATCGTAGAGCCAGGCGCCTTCGTCGGAAACGACATAGAGCTTGATATACTGCCTTCCATAGGCCGCGGGCGCCGTGCGCTTTCCGCCCGGGCGATTGACGCCGTTGGCGGCCCAGAGGATGGCGCCGAGATCGTCATTTGAAAGCGGTTTTTCGTTAAAGGCGCGCACCGAGCTGCGCGCGGCGAGCGCTTCGATTAGATTCATACCAGCGATGGATGGCTTTTTAAGAGCGACATCAGCTGAAGTCTGTGCACCGGCGGAGACCTGATATAGTGCGACGATGACCGTTATAATCATCATGACAGGCGTTCGTTTCATGGCTCCTCCTCGAATACCCTGATCTGTCGCATCAAATAAACGTTTTACGCATTTTATCATTTTATCAATGAAAGAATTTCAACGAAGCGCGCGAAAAATTGCGCCCGCGCGCGGCCTCTCAGGTCCAGCAGACACTGGAACCCCGCGCGTCATTGCACAGGTCGATGCATTTGAGATTGATGAGCCGCTGAAGCTGATCGTTTATTTCGTCCCTGGAGTACCCGAATAAGCGCTCGAGGTAATCGGCGAAATCCAGCAGGATGGTGTCCCGCTGTGCGCAATTGGTTATGCCCGGATACCGTTCGATCAATTCGTCAAGAATCAGGGTGCGGTTGAAGCGAAACGCCCTGACCCCCCGGAGGGCCCGTTCATCCGCCTCGGAAAGAACGTCCCCCCGCGCCTTCCTGGGCTCCAGGTCATCAATATAGTCGGTTATGCCGTCGACATACCAGTTGGCCAGACGCTCCACCTCTTCGGGCGCGATGGACCCCGGATCCATGACGGCGTGATTGGCGTCGTAGAGGTCCCAGTCGTCGGTGAGCACCTTCATGCCGTATTCCGCCGCCCTGTCCCTTACCTCGGTGCCGGGAAAGGGCGACAGCACATGAAAGCCGTAACTGGTGCTGAGGGTACGGGCGAACTCCATGGTCGTGCGCGCCGTTTCGGCCGTTTCCCCCGGAAGCCCCAGGATGAATGACATCATGGGCTCTATTCCGGCCTCCCGGGAAATCCGGGCCGCTACACGGCACTTCTCCAGGGTGGTCTTTTTCTTGATACGGTCGAGGATCGCCTGGTCCCCGCTCTCTATGCCGTAACAGAGCGCGGTGCAGCCCGCCGTTTTCATCTTTTCCAACAATTGCGGCGACACGCTGTCGACCCGGGCGAAGGCCCCCCAGGGGTGAACGACGCCCCTGCGGACTATCTCGTCGCATATCTCCTTACAGCGGGTCTGGTTGGCGGTAAAAAGATCGTCCACGATATTGATCTGTACAAACCCCATCTGCGAAAGCGCTTCGAACTCGTCAACCACCCGCCCTACTTCGAAATTGCGCACTTTTCGTCCCACCATTCGGGCCCCCACGCAGAAGATACACTTGTAGGGACAGCCCCGGGAGGTCACCATGCTGATGGGAAAGCCCAGGGCCCGGTACCGGCTCAAGGGTACCAGATGTCGCGCCGGTTCGGGAAGGATATTGATGTCGGGTATCAGGGGCCGGTCTTTGTTATGTACGACCTCCCCGCCAAGGCGGAACGACACGCCCTTTACGCCGGAAGGATTGCCCCCGGACTTCAGGCAATCCAGGAGCTCGGTAAAACTCACCTCGCCCTCGCCCCTGACGATAAAATCAACGAAGGGATTGTTCTTCAAAATTCCGTCCGCGTCAAAAGAAACATGGGGCCCGCCCATGACCGTCGCAAGGCCGGGATCTTCCTCGCGGAAATCTTTAAGTATTGACAGGGCCTTTTTCACGTTCATGGTCACCGCGGTGGCTCCCACTACGTCGGGCCGGAATTCCCTCAGAACCCTCCTTACCCGCTCCCTGGAATAGGGCTGGATGATATAATCTTCAATGATCACCTCGATTCCCTCACGAAGCAGATAGCCCGCCAGGGACATTAATCCGAACGGGGGCGTGGGAGCCTCCTCGAAGGGGAACGGCGCATTAATGAGCAGAACCTTCATAATGACAGTCTTCCTGATGTGGATTCTCTGGATGGATTGGCGGAAGCCGGTGGCTTCTCGACACCATCATGCCGTGAAACAGCATGGTACGCATACCCTTCAATAAAATCAATACAAGAATTAAAGTTTTTTGTAAACAGAACCAATAAGAAGAATGTCACCGGAATGCCGTACTCCATTTCCGTGATCTCGCCAATCGTTTCTTCGTGAACAAAATACTGTCGCTCCAGGCCCTTTAATTAACAATAACTTCAATGATTCATGCATCACTGCCTGCACGGAGCATCTGTCAATGTTTATTTTAAATTGACACACGACAAATAACCGTGCTATATGATGAAGGGAGCTGTTTTCGTTTTATCGGAGCACATTCCAGTTTTTAGTTGAAAAACTACGGTTCTGACGGTAAACTGAGTTATGAAAGCATGTTCGAACTGAAATTGACGCCGGATCAGGGAGTTTGGCAATTTGCAGTTACTTAGATCCTTTAATGATACGATAAAGGTGAAATCTTAGATGGGCACCGTTTCAGACAACGAGAATATCTATAAAAAACCGCCTCCGGGAATCAGGCCCGACGGCAAATCCTATCGCGCGATAATCGTCGATGATTCGCGCGCCGCGCGTCAGATTTTAAAACAGATACTCCTCTCGGTAAAATTCGACGTCATCGAGGAAATCGACAACGGAGGCGCCGCGGTGGAGAAGCTGAAAAACCAGAACCTGCGCGTCGACTACCTGTTTGTGGACGTCGAAATGCCGGTCCTGAACGGAGTGGAAGTGGTTAAAACAGTCAGGGGCGCTCTTCCGGATTGTAAAATCGTGATGGTTACCTCACATAGCGAACGTGAAAAGATAGAGGAACTGATCAAGCTGGGAATCAACGGATATATAAAAAAGCCCTTCGACCGTGATACGGTCATTTTCAAGTTGTCCGGACTTCGCTGACCCGGCAGAGCACTTCTTTCATTTGCCCGTCACCCGGGCCGTTTCCCTCCACAGGAAACCCGTCGAACAATACTTACGCAAAACAGCACATGCCCCGGCCGCGCTGCCGGAAAACCGCCCGACGCCCCCGACTGTTGATATGTTGCACCCCCGGAGAATCCCACTCAATCATTCAGCGAATACCCCTGCATCACGCCGCGCGCGGCAATCGCCGCCCTGATATCGTCGGTTGGCTCCATGCGGGTCGTATCGCGGCAGTCGTCGTATCGAAGCGCGAAGCACGCGGTAAAGGCGGGAAAAAGACCGGTCGGTGCGGCAGGCGGCGAACAGCCGGTCCTGTCGACACACGCCTAACGCGAAACGCGGAGCGAATCGATCATGGATTCCACGCCCTGACGGTACAGCGCGTCGAAACCCGTTTCGGTCAGCAGGGTGCCCTTGAGTTTCCGGAAATGAATCACGCCGTGCATCATTCCGACAAATAAAAGAGCGTACCGTGTGGAATCAACTCGGATAAACTCGCCGGTGCGTATCCCCGCTTCGATGGCATCTCTTATTGGCGCGAGCACCCTCCCTCCGTATTCGTCGATACGCGACTTCATCTCGGCCGGGAAGATCGTACGGGATGAGGATATGAAATAATCCAGGAAATCGTAATAGGCCCTGTGCCTCACGCTGAAGTCGAGGAGGGCCGCACCGATGGCGCGCAAACTTTCGGTCGGTTCATCACCGGGAGCGAACGCGGCCTGAAAGTGATCGTGCAGAAGGTCGAATACCTCGGTGGAGAGCGTGGCGTAAATCTCCAATTTGCCGGAGAAATACGAGTAGATGGTGCCGGTTCCGAGTTCGCATATCCCGGCTATCTGACGGATCGATACGGTATCATAGCCCTTTTCAAGAAGCAGGCCACGCGCCGCCTCGAGAATGGCCCGCCTCCGGTGCTCCTTTTCCATCTGTTTCCGACCCGACATCTTCTTGGCAATCAAGCATCCACCTCACCACGCATCCCGGAAAATTCGCGCAAAACATTAATGAAAAGCGCCGGTATTAACCTGTACACCGGACTACACGGTCATTTCAGAACCGTTTTTTTCCCCAGAACTTTAAAATCTTCAGGAGCGCGAGAAACACCAGCATCAACCCGGCGAACACTACCAGGGTGAGCTCAACACTCCAGTTCCAGATCAGAGGCGCGCTTACCAGAAGCATGCAGCTTAGCACCGGCACCGAGGCGAAAATCGCCTGAAAGCCAAGCTCCATCGCCGCGGTTGTGCGAAACTCCGGGTCCACGACCCGCACCAAAAGCAGCCCCGAGGAGGCCGTTCCGGTGCAGATGCCGTAAATGCCGACCATTCGTTCGATGTTGAGCGTCGAGAGCCGGTTCCCCAGATAGACGATCCCCAGCGTGGTAAGAACGCCGACCGCCAGCGAAATCGTCCCTATGGGCAGGGCGTATTGCCACACAATCGCCGGCTGCACCGCCATCACCGTGGCCACGATCAGAAAATCCACCGACCACCCGGTTACTCTCCGCTGGACTCCCGGATCGACCATGTGACCGTACCCGATTTTAATGATAATGGTCCGCACCGCGATGGAAACCAGCAGGCCGACGAAAAAGAAAAATCCCCACAGCGTGGCGGCAAGCTCGGGCCGCAGCAGTCCCGCAACCCAGTGCACCAGCGCATAGGTCAGCAGATAGACCAGCCCGACCAGTGCGAACTGGAAAGCGAGGGTATCTATGTTCCCGGAATGCATGGTAAGCCTGCCCGCCGGTTCCAGGGGCGCTCCCTTCGGGGCGATCCCCACGAGAAGATCTTTAGGTAAACTCTTCGGGGCGTACTCCGCCATGCCCCTGCGAATACCCCAGTTCGCCATGGGCACGCCCACGAAGAATGCGAAAAGAAAGCCGATGGTAGCGAAGGTCAGGCCGATGGTGGCGGCGTTTGCGAAACCCAGGGTCTCCCACACCTTACCGACCGAAAGCACCTGCCCCGGACCCTGAACAAAACCCAGGGGGGCGAAAAAACCGAAGGTCTTGAAAAGATTGAAATCGAAAAAATTAAACATCAGCACCATGCCTCCCCCTACAATAGCCTGCATGGGCATCATGACACCGGACACCAGGGCCATCCAGATGGACCCCTTTAAAACCTCCCGCCCGCCGTAGGCTTTCTGTTCCTCCGGGCTGCGAATGGTAAGACCGACGGATATAAACGAAATATTGAACAGATGATAGGCGAAGGTCTCGAGCAGGGATGTTTCAACCTTGAACAGGCCCGTCTGCAGAAGCGCCAGGCCCGCCAGCCCGCCGATGAGACAGCTGGGAAAGAGAAACCGCTGTAACAGGCCCACCTTCGCGCGGAGAAATACGCCGAGAAGAAGCATCACGCCCAGCCATCCGAACCCCAGCAGGGCTTCAAAAGGAAAAGGGATAACCATAGTTCATCTCCATGTACTGATAGTTTTACAAGCAGCGTGCCGCCTTTCATGGGCGCGGCGGCTCATCACGGCAATGCTGCTTCCTATAACAGTAACCATGCCCGAGAACCGCTTTAAAGACGCTACAACGTTCCCCGCCTGACTCCCGGGTTACAGGGGTTTGACGAATCGACGCTTAATTCCGTCCCCTCCACGCTGATCAGGCGGGTACAGCCGTCTACACTGAATTCGTCAACAGTGGACTATGGAGCTAAAAAAGTATTGACAATCGAACAGTGTTCGAATTACGAATATAATTCAATAACAGAACCGTATTCATTGTGATTAATAATCATGTTTTGTCAATCATTATTCCTTGATGAGATGAACCGGCGCCAACGGGAGGTGATGAGATGAATGGTAAAGAGCGGATACTGGCCGCTCTGAGCATACGGGAGCCCGACCGGGTACCGCTGTACATCCACGGCATAAACGAAGCCCCGATAATCGGAATCGGACGGCAGATCACCGACGGCCTGCCCGATCCGAAGGAGTTTCGCGAGATGAACGACCGGGAAAAGGGCAAACTTTTGGATACGCTCTTCCTTATACACGAGCATTTCGGCATCGACGGATTCACCTCGTTCGAGATCGGCCACGAGGCCGAAGTGGACGAGCGCCACGTCGCCGACGACTGGGGCGTGGTGTATACCCGTAGCCCTCACGGCCTTCCCGTCGCGACCGGGCATCCCGTGCGGGAGCCGGGCGACCTTGCCGGCTTCTCCCCTCCCCGTCCCAACCGGGGGCACCTGTTACTCCTCGACCTCGGCCGGGACCGCTTTAAGGGAGAGAAGGCCCTCTTCTGGCTGATGCGCGGGGCGTTCGTCCGCTCGTGGCGGCTGATGGGTATGGAAAACCTGATGGTACAGATGTTCGACAATCCCGAATTCGTTCACCGGGTGGCCCGCATGGTGACCGACTACAGCCTGGAACAGCTCGACATGCTGGTCGATGCCGGGCTCGACGTGCTGGTGGTCGAGGACGACATCGCCGACAGGCACTCGCCGCTCATCTCCCCCAAACAATACAAGGAATTCATCACGCCCTATAATATGGAACTTGTCACGAAGGCCCACCGGGAGGGCATGAAGGTCGTCACCCACAGCGACGGGAACCTCTGGCCCCTGCTTGACATCATACTCGAAACCGGCTACGACGGACTCAATCCGCTCGAGCCGCAGGCGGGAATGGAGCTCAAAAAGGTCAAGGAACATTACGGTGACCGGCTCTGCCTGGTGGGGAACATCGACTGTGTGGACCTGCTCCCGCACGGCACCCCGGCCGAAGTGGAGGAAGCCGTGCGCCAGGCGATCGCCGACGCGGCCGAGGGGGGCGGTTACATCCTGTGCGATTCGAATTCGCTTCATCCCGGGGTCGATCCGCAGAACTGCATCGCCATGTTCGAGTCGGGCAAAAAATACGGGAAGAGAAGGCCTTGAGATGGCGCCACGTCGCATGACGCGAACAGATTCAGGGATTACCCCTGCGGAGGAAACGACATGGAGATTCTAAAAGAGATCGCCGAGAAGGTCGAAGCGGGCAGGCAGAACGACGTCAAATCGCTCGTGGAATCGTGCATCGAACGGGGAGTCGCGGTCAGCGACATCCTCAACGGCGGGCTCGTCGCGGGCATGAACTCGATCGGCGTAAAGTTCAGGGAAAACGAGGTGTTCGTGCCCGAGGTGCTGGTGGCGGCGCGCGCGATGAAGGCCGGGCTGGAGATCATCAAGCCCATTCTGTTGCGGGAAAAGGTGCAGTCCAAGGGCACGATCGTGATGGGCACCGTGCTCGGCGACCTCCACGACATCGGCAAGAACATCGTCTGCTATATGCTTCAGGGCGCCGGCTACGACGTGATCGACATCGGCATCGACGCTCCGGACGAGAAGTTCATCGAGGCCGCGAAAGAAAGCGGCGCGCAGATCATCGGGCTCTCGTCGCTTTTGACCACCACAATGGTGTACATGAAGGTCGTTATGGAAGCGCTTCGCGTGTCCGGGCTTGGCGACAGGGTAAAGGTGATGATCGGCGGCGCACCGGTAACACAGGCCTTCGCCGACGAGATTGGCGCGCACGGATACGCCTCCGACGCCACCAGCGCGGTGGACGTGGTGAAACGCCTGCTTGCATAGCGGGCGCGGGTGCGATTCCTGTGGAATTGCCGATTCGAGAAGAGGGGGACGGTCATGAAGCGAAACATGCGTGAATGGGTCGGCGAGATTCTGTCCTCCAATAAAAGGCGGGCTTTCCCGCTCATGGTTTTCAGCGGCGCCGAATTGACGCACGCGACCGTCGACGACATGCTGTCAAACGCCCGCATTCAGGCCTCCTGTCTTGCCGCGCTCGCCGCGCGTTACCCCTCGGCTGCCTTGATAACGGCGATGGACCTTTCGGTCGAGGCCGAGGCCTTCGGCGCCGAGGTGCGCCGCATACCGAACGAACCGCCGACGATCACCGGAAGCCTGGTAAAGGATGCCGACGGGGCGCACGCCCTTTCTCCGCCCTCCGTCGGCTCCGGACGCAGCGGCATATACCTGGAGGCGGCGGCTCTTACCGCTTCGGCCGTTACCGACAGGCCGGTTTTCGGCTGTCATATCGGACCGTTTTCGCTTGCCGGAAGGTTGTGCGGCATGACCGAGGCGCTCATGAACGTCCACGCCGAGCCGGAGACGCTTCATGTTGTGATCAGGAAGGCGACCGGGTTCCTTGTCGAGTATGCCCGTGCGTTCAGGGGTTCGGGAGTCAACGGGCTCGTCATTGCCGAACCCGCGGCGGGGCTCATTTCGCCGGCCCACTGCGACGAGTTTTCATCCGGGTATATCCGGTCGATCGTCGAGGCGGTGCAGGACGATCATTTCATGATAATTCTTCACAACTGCGCCGCGTCCGGGCGCCACGTCGGCTCGATGGCGTCGACCGGGGCGATGGGACTGCACTTCGGCAACGCCGCGGACATGGCGGAGGTTCTCGGAGTGGTGCCGTCCGGAACCCTCGCCTTCGGCAACATCGATCCGGCGGGAATTCTAAAAAACGGGACGGAGGAGAGTGTACACCGTACAACGGCCGAACTGTTGATGAAGACCGCGCTCCACCCCAATTTCGTCCTCTCGTCCGGGTGCGACATTCCCCCCGGAACGCCGCCCGGTAATATCGACGCGCTCTTCAGGGCGCTTGACGACTACAACGCCGCCGCACCCGGCGTGAAACACGCCGAACCAGTACGGTAGCCCTTCCCCTCAGGCCCGCCACCCGTCAGGCGCGCTTTTTTCTGCCCAACTCTATCGGAACCGGCACGGCCCCCCATATATCGCGGCAGTACTCGGCGATAGTGCGGTCGCTCGAGAACTTCCCTATGCGCGCCACGTTGAGAATGGACATGCGCGCCCATCGATCGACGTCCGCGTAGACTTCCGAAACGCGCTCCTGGCACCTGACATACGCCGTGTAATCGGCGCACAGCAGATAGTGATCGCCTCCAAGGAGCGAGTCGGTGAGCAAGCGGAAGAACGCCGGCTCGGACGGACTGAAAAAGCCGCCGGCGATCATGTCGATCGCTTCTGCAAGCTCCCCGTCGCGCTCGTAGTAGTCGCGCGGCGAGTAGCCGCCCGCGCGAAGCTCGTTCGCCTCGTTCGCCTTGAGGCCGAAGATGAAGATGTTATCATCCCCCACCTCCTCCGCTATTTCGATGTTCGCGCCGTCGAGCGTCCCGATGGTGAGCGCACCGTTGAGCGCGAACTTCATGTTGCCGGTGCCCGAGGCCTCGGTGCCCGCCGTCGAGATCTGCTCCGAGAGGTCGGCCGCGGGGATGAGCTTCTCGGCCATGGAGACCGAGTAGTTGGGCAGGAATACGACGCGAAGCCGATCCCGGGATGCCGGATCGGAATTGACCAGGCGCGCGATCGAGGTGATGAGCTTGATGATGAGCTTGGCGATATGGTATCCCGGAGCGGCCTTTCCCGCGAAGAGTATGGTGCGCGGCGCGGCGCCGGTATCGCGGCCTTTGCGCGCGCGATTGTAAAGCGTCACCGCATGAAGCGCGTTGAGGAGCTGCCGCTTGTACTCGTGTATGCGCTTCACCTGGCAGTCGAAGATCGACTCCGGGTCAACCACGACATCGCACCGCTCGTCGATGAAGCGCGCCAGTCCCTGCTTGTTCGCCCTCTTTACCCGCATCCACTCCGCGCGAAACGCGGCGTCCCCGGCCAGCGGCTCGAGGGCGCGCAGGTGGTTCAGGTCCTTCGCCCAGCCGTCGCCGATACGCGAGCTTATGAGTGCCGAGAGGGCCGGGTTGCAGTGCATGAGCCATCGGCGCTGGGTTATGCCGTTGGTCTTGTTGTTGAATCGTTCGGGCCACAGCTCGTTAAAATCCTTGAAGAGCGTCGCCTTGATGATGTCCGTGTGGAGCGCGGCGACGCCGTTCACCGAATGACTTCCGGTGATGGCGAGGCTGGCCATGCGAACACGCTTCTCGGGCCCCTCCTCGATGATGGACATGCGCGAGAGCCGCGCCGGGTCGCCGGGAAAGGCGACGCTCACGCGCTCCAGGAACCGGCGGTTGATCTCGTAGATGATCTGCAGGTGGCGCGGGAGCAGCCGTTCCATCAGCGAAGCGGGCCACTTCTCGAGCGCCTCGGGAAGCACCGTGTGGTTGGTGTAGCCGAAGGTGCCGCGGCAGATGTCCCAGGCCTCGTCCCATTCAAGGCGCTCGCGGTCGACCAGAACCCTCATGAGCTCGGGGATGGCGATCGCCGGGTGCGTATCGTTAAGCTGGATGGCCACCTTCTCCGGGAACTCGGCGAAGCCGTCGTGTGTCTTGCGGTAGCGGCGCATGATATCCTGAAGAGTGGCCGAGACGAAGAAGTATTCCTGCTTGAGCCGCAGCTCCCTTCCCTCGAAGATGTTGTCGTTTGGATAGAGCACCTTGGAGATGGTCTCGGACTGGGCCTTCTCGGACACGGCCTTCTCGTAGTCGCCGTGGTTGAAATAGCCCAGATCGAACTCGCGCGTGGACTTTGCCGACCACAGGCGCAGGTTGTTCACCGTGTTGTTGCGGAATCCCGGTACCGGCGTGTCATAGGCCATCGCGAGGAGGACCTCGGAGTCGACCCAGTCGGAGCGGAAGCGGCCCGCGTCGTCGTGGTACTGGTGCACCCTGCCGTAGAACTTCACCGGGTAGAGAAACTCCGGACGCGGAAACTCCCAGGGATTGCCGAAGCGCAGCCAGTTGTCCGGCGTCTCCACCTGATAGCCGTTGATGATGCGCTGAAAGAAGATGCCGTAGTCGTAGCGGATGCCGTATCCCACCGCGGGGATTTCGAGCGTGGCGAGCGAGTCCATGAAGCAGGCGGCAAGCCGTCCGAGACCGCCGTTGCCCAGGCCCGCGTCCCATTCCAGGTCCGCGAGGGCGTCCATGGAGTGGCCGAGCTCATCCACCGCGCGGCGCATGCTCTCCATGAGGCCCAGGTTGATGAGGCTGTTCCCCAGGGCCCGTCCCATGAGGTATTCCATGGAAAGGTAGTAGACGCGTTTCACATCATATTTGTAGTAGGACTGCTGGGTCTCGATCCAACGCTCGATGAGCCTGTCCCGCACCGTGAGCGCAAGGCTGTGGAAGAGGTCCCGCTCCGTGGCGGAGTACTCGTCCTTGCTGAGCGAGAACTCCAGATGGTTGACGAAAGACACTTTAAGCGATTCAGCATCGCCCCCCTTGAGCTCGTTGGTGGACGGGGAAAGGTTCGGGTTCGGCTTTTTTCGCGGGGCCATGGGCTTTTCCTCCTGCTGGCTGAATTATACATCATCGGCCGAGGGCATGCAATAAAATTATTCCAGAACATCCGATCCGCGCTACAATTAATCATTGCCATTTCGGCATTCGGACACATCATGATTCGGCGGGATTTCAATGCGCACGCCACGCTTCCAACCGGGAGGTCGCCCAATGTTTGAGAACGCGCTTATGACCAACAGGTTCGGCCTGCACCGGGCGCGTATCGATCGCGAGCTTGTCATTCACCTTAATGGAGATTCGATCCAGCGTTACCTCGGGATCGAGGTTGGCCAAAGTACCGTCGACGCAAGTATTCTTTTCCCCGAAATCGTCGGAATAGAACATAAAATCCACACCATTCTCGATGGCGGAAGCCGCGAAACCGCCATCAAACGTATCAACAGGATTTTAAACGATCATCACGGTTCGGAGATATTCTTCGACCTTTACATATTGAAAGACGATAGCGAAGATGGGACCCTTGCATTGATCATCAGGGATGTGACCGGCGAGTGCCTGATACGACAATCCCTCCAGCAGCGACGAAACGACATAGAACTGCTCCAGCGAGACCTCACCGAGAAGAACCATCAGCTCATCAGGAGCCAGGAAGAGCTTCAGCGGCTCAACAGCGATCTCGAGAAGGTGGTGGACAGACGCACCCACGAGCTCCAGGCAAGCATTGATCTTTCCAAAAGGCTTTTCAGCCAGACCGTCAACGCTCTCATGTTCGCGATGGAAAAGCGGGACCCCTACACGGTCGGCCACCAGCAGCGCGTGAGCATCCTCGCGGCGGCCATCGGGCGGGAGCTCGGCCTTTCGGACAATGTCATCGAGGGAATAAACATGGCGAGCCGGCTCCACGACATAGGAAAGATATACGTGCCGAGCGAGTTTCTGACCAAACCCATGCGGCTCACCGAAGCTGAATTCAGCGTCGTCCAGACACATTCACGCGTCGGCTACGAGATACTCCGCGACATCGAGTTTCCGTGGCCGGTCGCGACAATTACGCTCCAGCACCACGAAAAATGCGACGGTTCGGGATACCCCGACGGCCTCACGGCGGATAAAATCCTGCTCGAATCAAAAATCATAATCGTAGCCGATGTGGTCGAGGCCATGGCGACGTTCCGTCCGTACCGCTACTCGTCAAGTATTGAAAGCGCGTTGGATGAAATCGAAAAGAACAGCGGGAAGCTGTACGATTCTCAGATCGTCGGCACGTGTCTGAACCTGTTCAGGGAAAAAGGGTTCAGATGGGATGACTAGGGAACGCCGGTAATCTCGAACGAAAGAATGGTGATGTCGTCATGCAAGGACTCGTCATCACGGAACCGGTCGCAGAATTCGAGTATTCTTCCGTGAGTTTCTTCCAGGGTCGATGCCCGGGAAAAGGCGAACATCTCCTCGAGCCCCTCGTCGAAACCGATCATTCCGCCGGCGCCGTTCCCCGATTCGGGAAGACCGTCGGTATAGAGAAACAATCTGTCACCCGGGTGAAGCGACACCGTTACCGTCCTTGTCCGAAGCGGCGACCTGAATCCCAGCATCATTCCATCTCCCCGCAGAAAATCGATCGCGCCGCCGGAACGCACCACCACCGGCGACGGATGCCCTCCGGACGCGAACACGAACCGGGCGTTATTCTCATCCACCCTTGAGAGAATGCCGTAAATGCAGGTGACATAGCTTTCGTTCAGATTGCCGATGAGCATTTCATTGAGTCGCTCGAGCAGAACGTCCGGTGTCGCGCCGTAATCCCTGAAGACCTGCCTGATGGAGGACTTCAGGAGCGCGATGAATAAAGCGGCCGTAACCCCGTGTCCCGTAACGTCACCGACATAGACCGCGAAGGCGCCATCATCCATCTCCATGAGCGCCAAAAAATCCCCGCCAACCTCCTCCAGCGGACGATAGGTATAGGCCGTGCGCAGCCACGAAACCTCCGGCGGGGTGAATTCGACCAGCTCACGCTGCACCTTTTCGGCCATGCGCAGCTCCCTGGTCATCCTGTCGTTACGACGCAGCAACTCCTCGCGGCTCCTCGTCAACGATTCTTCGGTGGCATGGAGCATGTTTATATACCGAAGGGTCGTTTCGTTGAGTGCTTTCAGGTTCTCGTCTTTTCGCCTGAGCGCTTCACTGAGAAGCGAAACCTCATGCCCCGCCTGCTGGAGCAGGCGTCGGGCCTCGAGTTCTCCCGTTACATCATGGAGGACCACGAGAGCACGCCGGGTTTTCGATGCCAAAGAGTAAATATGGAGATCATAGTAGACCTTGCCGCTCGCGCATAGAATATTCGCGATAGACAATTCGCCGCCTCCATCGAGCACCCTTTCGATGTCGTCCTCCCGGCCGACGAGCTCCGGAAAAATAATGAACGCGGAAACACCGTCGGGGATTTCACGTCCCAGTGTCCTCGAAATATTTTCGCCGGAATCGGAAAGGGTCAGGTCGCCGTTGAGATAGACGAAATGAAGGCCGAAACGATCGCAGAGCGCCGTTATTATTTCCGGGTCGGGGAGCATCATTCCGGGGCACTGGCATTGACACGAGGCGCCATATAAGATTTCCGTCGCATGACATCAATCCAGAAGCCGGGAAGCGAGCAACGCAAAGGCCCTCTCCACGTTCTCACCCGTCCTGCAGCTTGTTAATAACGCGGGGATATCGCCGGAGATGCCGGTCCTCCGGGCAATCTCCTGAACGTCAACCGGCCCTGCAAGCAGATCTTTCTTATTGAAAGCGATCACGCTGGACGAACCGGGATTCACTTCTTCGAACGCGCGCATCTGGGAAGGGATGTCGCCGATCGTTTCCGGGCGGCTGAGGTCACCGACAAATACGGCGCCCGCGGCTCCGGCAAGATACGAAGCGGCGACCTTCTGGAACCCGTAATCGCCAGCGAGATCCCAGATGATGAGAACGATCGAGTCGGAGCCAAGGGTTATTTCTTTTTTGGTGATGTGTACGCCGATTGTCGTGAGATAGTTCTCGCTGAACTGATTGTACACATATCGCTGTATGAGGCTTGTCTTGCCGACCGCGAAATCGCCCAAAAGGCACACCTTCTTCCGTATCAGCATGAAGTCGACGCCCCCTTTCCCCGCCTGTTTGTCTCCCGCATGGCCTATCTCCCTTCCGCCACCCGGGCAAATATCATTATGCCCCGCTCCTCGCGGTGCGCCGCCATACGGGGATCGGACTCTATCAGGGCCGGATCGAACGGAAACATATGCACCCTCGCCGGCTCCATTCCCCTCGCGATAAGACCGCCGCGCACCGCCGCCATCCTCCGCTCGGCCAGCGACTTGTTTATCTGGAAGCTGCCCGTATTGTCCGCGAAAGCCACAACATCCACATGCACGGCCGGATGGTGGCGAATGATTTCATAGATCCGTTTGACCAAAAAATCCTGCTCCTTACCGATCACGGCGACATTAATGGGGAAGCGGATGACGATCTTCTCGAGCTCCTCCCTGGTCTGGGCGAGCAAAACGGCGTCCATGCGCCGCCTGATATCCCCCATCTCCTCGCGGAAACGGTTTATTCGCTCGATATCGACCACCAGCACCCGGTTGTCCAACCCTTTTACCCCGGGCGCGGATGCAAGCGTTTCGCCCAGTCCGCGCACAACATCTTCCGACGAAGCCACCCCCGTGGCCGTTACGGCGCCGCGGTTGACATCAAGACTCACGTCGTACAGGTGCGCCGGCATCGTGCGTCCCAGCCGTTCGTTCAGGGCGGCTTCAATACGGGAATCGTTCCACACGTGATAGAGTGCCGCGCCGCCCAGATAGAAAAAAATGAGGGCGAGAATCACTCCCGCGGCCTTCAGGCGTGCGAATGGGGCCGTTTCACCCGTATCCTTTGCGGGAAGCGTGCTGAAACGCTCGACGAAACCCCTGACCGGACCACGCAGCGGCTCGAGAGAATCCATATCGCCTTTGAAGGCGCGCACCAGCGAGCGATTACCCCGGTGCAGCTCGAGCGTGAAGCGGTTCATTTCAAGATTGAACTCCATATCGGGAGTGCCGCTGACGACGAACGCGGCAAAAAAATACGGCTCCGCACGGATCATGATACGGGCATCACCGTAGGAAATCTCGTTTACCTCTTCGTCGTGTTTCTTCCTGAATGAAGTCTTGATGAAGTCCCTGATGGCGGTCAGCATTCCACTAACCAGGTCGCGGTCCACATCGCCCTCGGCCTTTCGCGAATGGTGGGCCAGGAGGATGCCGCTCTTTTTCTCGATGATGAAAAGCTCCTCTACGATAAACGGAAGCGTGTCGCGCAGAATCAGTTCTCCCACCGGCACTCCGCTGATGCGTGACCGTGCCCGGTAGCGCCACAGCCTGAGGCTTGTCGCGGCCTCCAGCCTCTTGTCGATGTACTGGGCGAGTGAACGCAGGGCCTCGCTCATCTTCTTCGCGATGAGCGCTCCCATGATGGGATAGATTTCGTCGAAGAGGTCCGCGCGCGGGAGATAGTCCCTCCCTTTGACGGTTCGCAGATCCTTCTCTACCACATCGAGCCTGCGCGCGTTCTTATACGCAAGGCGTATCTCGTCCACGGTTTCCGTGATGGGATAGAATGTAATTCGAATATACTCGCCGTCGGTTCGCGATTCCAGGATGCGTCGACGGTGGAGTGCCTGGACGAGGCGATATGCCTCGCTGGTGAAAACGCCGGCATCGCGCGCGAGGACGGGATAGCGCGTTCGAAGCGCCACGCGCATGTGGTCGGTCTGCTCCATGAGCAGCCCGAGCATAAGGGTCTCCTTATCGTCGAGATTGTGTATCCTGACGAAGTGCCTGAGGTACGGATTGTCGAGATCATCGATATGCTTGAGTGCTTTTGTATCTATTTCTCTTGCCATCCTGAAACCGTCCCGCCTGGAATGGTTCCGACGATCGTCGCCGTTTTACTCGACAGGCGCTCGTTGAGTTATATACACAACTCAAACATATATCAAGTATTAATTTTACAGTACGGTGCTCGCCTTGATTCCCACCACATCACTCGACAAGCCCTGTCTCGCGCATCGCCGCGTATAGCGCCTCCTTCCTAAAGCGTATATCCTCCGGTTTGCGAACATCCAGGTTGATCGCGAAGAACCATGTATCGTCGTCCGTCTCCACCCAGCCGGCATACCAGCCTGCCTGCGGCTTCGCGCCCATGGCCAAACCGGTCCCGGCGAGGATGTCAAGTATCATGTGGATGATATATCCGTTGACAGGTGCGCCGCTGCGATGCTATACACTGCCCATCGGACGCGCCGGACACCGTCAGAACTCGAGGCGGACACTATCGGTTCGGAATGACC